>NZ_JBIVXW010000043.1:0-77524 GCF_044769405.1 Streptomyces sp. NPDC090442 | reverse complement strand
TTGGGGGGGGGGGGGGGGGTGGGGGGGGGGGGCGGGGCGGGGGGGGGGGGGGGCCCGGCGGGGTGGGGTTGCGGGGGGCCCCCCCCACCCCTCCGGCCCGTCCCCTCCCGTTGAGGGTGGGTGAAAACGGTGGTTGGCACGTCCTCCCGGTGGGTCAACTCGGGCTGCTGGGTTGAGTGGTGACCGTTAGAGGGCAGGTGGCCCCAGCGGCCGGGCAGTGACCGTCAGGGGACCACAATGGCCAGCCGCCGCCCAGAGAAATTCCACCCCTCAACGGGAGGGGGCGGGTCTTCGGGGGTGGTAGGCCAGACGTAAAGCGAAGCAGTCTGGCATGCCGCCCCCGAAGGCCCGTCACCGCACCCCGACAGCCCCGCGCAGCGGACAACTCGACCCGCCCCGCGCAGCGGACCGGCAGCGGACCCATCGGCTCGCCCCGCGCAGCGGCACCGCCCCGCGCAGCGGACGGGCGGCGGACGGGCGGCGGACCGGCCCGCGCCGCAGGCGCGAAGGGCACCAACCCCCACGGCGGGACAGCCAACAACGTGGGAAGCCAGCCAAGCGCAGCGGACGGGTAACGTAACCCCGCGTGACAACCACGTTTATCTGGATCGCCGTTGCCATCGTCCTCGTCGGGGTCTATCTGAGTTGGACGGCGGGGCGGTTGGACCGGCTGCACGCGCGCATCGACGCGGCGCGGGCGGCGTTGGACGCGCAGTTGTTGCGGCGGGCGTCGGTCGCGCAGGAGGTGGGGACCTCGGGGGTGTTGGATCCGGCCGCGTCGATCGTGCTCTACCAGGCCGCGCACGAGGCCCGGCAGGCGTCGGAGGACCACCGGGAGGTCGCGGAGAGCGAGCTCAGCCAGGCGTTGCGGGCCGTCTTCGAGGACGAGGCGCAGTTGGAGGCGGTGCGGGAGGCCCCGGGCGGGGAGCACACGGTGGCGGAGCTGACGGCGGCGGTGCGGCGGGTCCCGATGGCGCGGCGGTTCCACAACGACGCCGTACGGGCCGCGCGGGCGGTGCGCCGCCACCGGGTGGTGCGGTATCTGCGGCTGGCGGGGCACGCCCCGTTCCCGATGGCCTTCGAGATGGACGATCAGCCGCCGGCTGTCCTGGACGACCGTTCCGGCGCCTGACCGCCCCGGCGGAAGCAGCGCCTCCGGTTGGTGTGACGGCCGGCGCCGCAAGCCACTGACCTGTAATTGGCCCTTTCCCCGGGCACCTCGCCAACGGTTGTGTGGGTGCGAAGCACAACCACCCGCACTGAGTGAGGTCATCGTGTCCAGCACGCCCACCACGCCCCAGAACCCCGAGACCGGAACCGCGCGCGTCAAGCGCGGCATGGCCGAGCAGCTCAAGGGCGGCGTGATCATGGACGTCGTCACGCCGGAAGAGGCGAAGATCGCCGAGGACGCCGGTGCGGTCGCCGTCATGGCCCTGGAACGGGTCCCGGCCGACATCCGCAAGGACGGCGGCGTGGCCCGCATGTCCGACCCCGACATGATCGACGGCATCATCAACGCGGTGTCCATCCCGGTCATGGCCAAGTCCCGGATCGGCCACTTCGTCGAGGCCCAGGTCCTCCAGTCGCTCGGCGTCGACTACATCGACGAGTCCGAGGTCCTCACCCCGGCCGACGAGGTCAACCACTCCGACAAGTGGGCCTTCACCACTCCGTTCGTCTGTGGTGCCACCAACCTGGGCGAGGCCCTGCGCCGTATTGCCGAGGGCGCCGCGATGATCCGCTCCAAGGGCGAGGCCGGCACCGGCAACGTCGTCGAGGCGGTCCGTCACCTGCGCCAGATCAAGGGCGAGATCGCCAAGCTGCGCGGCTGCGACAACAACGAGCTGTACGCCGCCGCCAAGGAGCTGCGCGCCCCGTTCGAGCTGGTCAAGGAGGTCGCCGAGCTGGGCAAGCTGCCGGTCGTGCTGTTCTCCGCCGGTGGCGTCGCCACCCCGGCCGACGCCGCCCTGATGCGCCAGCTCGGTGCCGAGGGCGTCTTCGTCGGCTCCGGCATCTTCAAGTCCGGCGACCCGGCCAAGCGCGCCGCCGCGATCGTCAAGGCCACCACCTTCTACGACGACCCCAAGGTCATCGCGGAGGTGTCCCGCAACCTGGGCGAGGCCATGGTCGGCATCAACTGCGACACCCTCCCCGAGGCCGAGCGCTACGCCAACCGCGGCTGGTAAGGACGCAGAGACGACATGAGCACCACTCCCACCATCGGTGTGCTGGCGCTCC
The DNA here is from genome assembly GCF_044769405.1 of Streptomyces sp. NPDC090442. NCBI lineage: Bacteria > Bacillati > Actinomycetota > Actinomycetes > Kitasatosporales > Streptomycetaceae > Streptomyces > Streptomyces sp. NPDC090442. Next base: position 75,286 of record NZ_JBIVXW010000043.1, on the reverse strand, counting down.
AGGGCGACGTCCGCGAGCATCTGAAGGCGCTCGCGGACGCCGGCTCCACGGCGCGTCCGGTACGCCGTCCCGAGGAACTCGACGAGGTCGACGGCCTGGTGATTCCGGGCGGCGAGTCCACCACCATGTCCAAACTGGCGGTCGCGTTCGGCATGTTGGAGCCGCTGCGCGCGTTCGTCCGCGCGGGCCGGCCGGTCTACGGCACCTGCGCCGGCATGATCATGGTCGCGGACAAGCTGCTGGACGGCCGGGAGGACCAGGAGACGCTCGGCGGCATCGACATGATCGTGCGCCGTAACGCCTTCGGGCGGCAGAACGAGTCGTTCGAGGCGGCCGTCGAGGTCGCCGGGATCGACGGCGGCCCCGTGGAGGGCGTCTTCATCCGGGCCCCGTGGGTCGAGTCGGTCGGCGCCTCGGCCGATGTCCTGGCGACGTACGGTGGACATACGGTGGCCGTGCGGCAGGGTAACGTCCTCGCCACGTCGTTCCATCCGGAGTTGACCGGCGACCACCGCATCCACGCGCTGTTCGTGGACATGGTGCGTGCCGTCCTCACGGAGGGCCGCGACTGAGCGTCCCGTGACGGGCGGAGGTCGGGAGACCGCCGCGTCGCCCGGTAGGATCTGGGGCGATCGTTTCTGAACTTGGTTACGCGAAGGAGACAGGCGGATGTCCGGCCACTCTAAATGGGCTACGACGAAGCACAAGAAGGCCGTGATCGATGCCAAGCGCGGCAAGCTCTTCGCGAAGCTGATCAAGAACATCGAGGTCGCGGCGCGGATGGGCGGCGTCGACCTGGAAGGTAACCCGACGCTCTACGACGCCGTCCAGAAGGCGAAGAAGCAGTCGGTCCCGAACAAGAACATCGACTCCGCGATCAAGCGCGGTGGCGGTCTCGAAGCCGGTGGCGCCGACTACGAGACGATCATGTACGAGGGCTACGGCCCCAACGGTGTCGCGGTCCTCATCGAGTGCCTCACCGACAACCGGAACCGCGCCGCCTCCGACGTCCGCGTCGCGATGACCCGCAACGGCGGCTCGATGGCCGACCCGGGCTCGGTGTCCTACCTCTTCAACCGCAAGGGCGTGGTGATCGTCCCCAAGGGCGAGCTGGCCGAGGACGACGTCCTGGGCGCGGTCCTGGACGCCGGTGCGGAGGAGGTCAACGACCTCGGTGAGTCCTTCGAGGTGCTCAGCGAGGCCACCGACCTGGTCGCGGTGCGCACCGCGCTCCAGGAGGCCGGCATCGACTACGACTCGGCCGAGGCCAACTTCGTCCCGACCATGCAGGTCGAGCTGGAGGAAGAGGGCGCGCGCAAGATCTTCAAGCTGATCGACGCGCTGGAGGACAGCGACGACGTGCAGAACGTCTTCGCCAACTTCGACGTGCCGGACAACGTCATGGCCTCCATCGACTGACCTGGTGCGCAGGGCGTCCGGCTGCCGCGGGGCGAGGACCGCAACGACGTGCCGGACGACGTCATGGCCAGGGTCGACCACTGACGGGCGCGCACTGACCGATCGTACGACGGGCCGGCGGGGACACACCCCGCCGGCCCGTCGGCTTGTCAGTGGCAGCTACTAACCTGCAAGAACGTCAGGAACAGACGACCGAACGACGGCGAGGGGCGGGCCGATGAAGGTGCTGGGGGTGGACCCGGGGCTGACGCGCTGCGGGGTCGGCGTGGTCGACGGGGTGGCCGGACGGCCGTTGACCATGGTCGGCGTCGGCGTGGTGCGCACCCCGGCGGACGCGGACGTCGCACGGCGTCTGGTGCTGATCGAGCGCGGCATAGACGAGTGGCTCGACGAGCACCGGCCCGAACGCGTCGCCGTGGAACGGGTTTTCAGCCAGCACAACGTCCGTACGGTCATGGGCACCGCCCAGGCCAGTGCGGTCGCGATGCTGTGCGCCGCCCGCCGCGGGCTGCCGGTCGCGCTGCACACCCCCAGCGAGGTCAAGGCCGCGGTCACCGGCTCAGGACGGGCCGACAAGGCGCAGGTCGGCGCGATGGTGACGCGGCTGCTGCGGCTGTCCGCCCCGCCGAAGCCGGCCGACGCCGCCGACGCCCTCGCCCTGGCCATCTGCCACATCTGGCGCGCCCCCGCGGTCAACCGCCTCCAGCAGGCCCAGGCCCAGGCCGCGGCCCGCCGCACCCCCGTTCCCGCTCGCACGCTGAAGGGCACCCGATGATCGCCTTTGTCACCGGCCCGGTCGCGGCCCTCGCACCGGACAGCGCCGTCGTCGAGGTCGGCGGCATCGGCATGGCCGTCCAGTGCACGCCGAACACCCTCTCCGGCCTCCGGCTCGGTGAGCGCGCCAAGTTGGCCACCTCCCTCGTCGTCCGCGAGGACTCCCTGACCCTCTACGGCTTCGCCGACGACGACGAGCGGGGGACCTTCGAGCTGCTGCAGACCGCCAGCGGCGTCGGCCCGCGGCTGGCCCAGGCGATGCTCGCGGTGCACTCCCCGGACGCGCTCCGGCTCGCGGTGTCCACCGGCGACGAGAAGGCGCTGACGGCGGTGCCGGGCATCGGCAAGAAGGGCGCCCAGAAGCTGCTGTTGGAGCTGAAGGACCGGCTCGGCACGCCCGTCGGCGGCGCCCGTCCGGCCGCCGGGCCCGCGGCCGGGCCGGCCGGCTGGCGCGATCAGCTGCAGGCCGCGCTGGTCGGCCTGGGGTATGCCGCCAAGGAGGCCGACGAGGCGGTCGCCGCGGTGGCCCCGCAGGCCGAGGCGGCCGCCGCCGCGGGCTCCACCCCGCAGGTGCCGCAGCTCCTCAAGGCGGCCCTGCAGACCCTCAACCGCGCCCGATGACCGCCCCGGCCGCGCGCCCCCGACCGTACGACCACGCAGGCGGCCCGACCGCCCCGACCCCGCGAGGCAATCCGCAGTGAACTGGGACGACACCGCACCGTCCACCGCCGAGGAGCCCGCCGGCGGCCCGGCCGACCGGCTGGTGGCGGCCGACGCCGACGGCGAGGAGAACGCCGTCGAGGCCGCGCTGCGGCCCAAGGACCTGGCGGAGTTCGTCGGCCAGGAGCGGGTCCGCGAGCAGCTCGACCTGGTGCTGAAGGCGGCCCGCGCCCGCGGCGCCACCGCCGACCACGTGCTGCTCTCCGGCGCCCCCGGCCTGGGCAAGACCACCCTCTCCATGATCATCGCGGCCGAGATGGGCGCCCCGATCCGGATCACCTCCGGCCCGGCCATCCAGCACGCCGGCGATCTGGCGGCGATCCTCTCCTCCCTCCAGGAGGGCGAGGTCCTCTTCCTCGACGAGATCCACCGGATGTCCCGGCCCGCCGAGGAGATGCTCTACATGGCGATGGAGGACTTCCGGGTCGACGTGATCGTCGGCAAGGGGCCGGGCGCCACCGCCATCCCCCTGGAACTCCCGCCGTTCACCCTGGTCGGGGCCACCACCCGGGCCGGTCTGCTGCCGCCGCCGCTGCGCGATCGCTTCGGCTTCACCGGCCACATGGAGTTCTACGCCCCGGCCGAGCTGGAGCGCGTCATCCACCGCTCCGCCAGCCTGCTGGACGTGGCGATAGAACCCGACGGCGCCGCCGAGATCGCCGGCCGCTCCCGCGGCACGCCCCGGATCGCCAACCGGCTGCTGCGCCGGGTCCGCGACTACGCCCAGGTCAAGGCGGACGGCGTGATCACCCGCGAGGTCGCCGCGCAGGCCCTGGGGGTCTACGAGGTCGACAGCCGGGGGCTGGACCGGCTCGACCGGGCGGTGCTCACCGCCCTGCTCAAGCTGTTCGGCGGCGGCCCGGTCGGGCTGTCCACCCTCGCGGTCGCGGTGGGGGAGGAGCGGGAGACGGTCGAGGAGGTCGCCGAGCCGTTCCTGGTCCGGGAGGGACTGCTGGCCCGTACGCCGCGCGGCCGGATCGCCACTCCGGCGGCCTGGGCGCACCTCGGGCTGGTTCCGCCGCAGCAGGCTGGCGGAACGGGACAGCACGGCCTGTTCGAGGCATGACGGCGCGGGGACTCGCCCGGTCAGGAACTGCGGTGCGATGCTGGGCGTTGTTCCTGTGGTGCGGACTCGCTTAGACTCCGCCGATGCCGTCCGTATGGACGGTATTTCCACCCCTGTATATGAGACCGCGGTGAAGCGGTCGTGCGAAGGATTTTCGTCCCGTGAGTATCGTGACTCTCCTCCCCTTCATCGTCCTCATCGGGGCCATGTTCCTGATGACGCGGTCCGCCAAGAAGAAGCAGCAGGCGGCCCAGCAGATGCGCAACGAGATGCAGCCCGGCACCGGCGTCCGGACCATCGGCGGCATGTACGCCACGGTCAAGGAGCTCCACGAGGACACCGTCCTCCTGGAGGTCGCCCCCGGCGTGCACGCCATCTACGCAAAGAACGCCATCGGTGCGGTGCTCGCGGACGAGGAGTTCAACCGCATCCTGGACGGCGCCGACCCGATCTCCGGCGAGGACCGTCCGGTCGTCCCGGACGACGTCTCGTCGTTGACCAGCGCCGATGAGGCCGCCGACAAGGGTGCCGAGGCCGGCAAGATCGACCTGGGCAAGGCCGAGGCCGACAAGGAAGCCGAGCCCGCCGAGAAGGCCGAGGACGCCGAGGCCAAGAAGGCCGACGAGTCCACCGACGAGGCCGAGGCCGCCAAGGACGGCAAGAAGGCCGGCGGCGCTGACGCGAAGTAGTCGTTCCGTAGTGAGGGACCGCGGCACGCCCCCAGATCAGGCGCACCGCGGTTCCCGGACGGTCTAGGCTCCGGCGGGGGCACGTCCCCACAACACTTCGTGGCCGCTCGGCAGACATCCCCGGCCGAGGGGTTGGACAGGGAGAATCGACAAGGTGGCAGCACCGAAAAAGGGCCGTAGGGCGCCCGCGAGCAAGGGGCATCCAGGGCGCACCCTGATCCTGGTCCTGATCGCGATGGCGGCGCTGGTCGGAGGCATGTTCTACTCCAACCATCTGACCCCGCGGCTGGGCATCGACCTGGCGGGCGGCACCAGCTTCACGCTGGCCGCGCAGAACCAGCCGGGCAAACCCAATGCGATCAACGAGACCAACATGAACACCGCCGCCAGCATCATGGAGCGGCGGGTCAACGGTCTGGGTGTGTCCGAGGCCGAGGTCCAGACGCAGGGCAACAGCCACATCATCGTGAACATCCCCAAGGGGACGGACGCGAAGCAGGCCCGCCAGCAGGTCGGCACCACCGCTCAGCTCGCCTTCCGGCCGGTGCTGACCACCGCCGCGGGCGCCAAGACGCCCGAGCCCAAGCCCAGCCCCTCCCAGAGCGGCAAGGGCGGCGAGAAGGCCACCGGCGGCAAGGGTTCCTCGCCGTCGCCGAGTGCCAGCTCCACCACCCAGGGCCGCGCGGTCACCGACGCGCTGAAGAAGCCGTCCGCCTCGCCCTCGGCCTCCGCGTCGGACAAGCCCTCCACGCCGCCGACGCCGCCCGCTCCCGGTGGCGCGGACATTCCGCCCGCGCTGCAGAAGCAGTTCGCGGCGCTGGACTGCTCCACCAAGCAGAGCCTGTCCCAGGCCAACGAGCGGGCCGCCGGCACCAAGCCCTCCGACCCGGTCGTGGCCTGCAAGCAGGACGGTTCGCAGAAGTACGTGCTCGGCCCGGTCGGTGTCGAGGGCACCGACGTCAAGGACGCCAAGGCCGTCTTCGACAGCCAGCAGGGCCAGGGCTGGATCGTCCAGATGGACTTCACCTCCGGCGGCGGCAAGAAGTTCGCGGACGTCACCGGCAAGCTGGCCGCCAAGACGCAGCCGCAGAACCAGTTCGCGATCGTGCTGGACGGCTCGGTCGTCTCCGACCCGCGCGTCAGCGAGCGCCTCAACGGCGGCAACGCCACCATCTCCGGCGGCTTCACCCAGCAGTCCGCCGAGGACCTCAGCAACATGCTGTCGTACGGCGCCCTGCCGCTCTCCTTCAAGATCGACGACGAGACCACGGTCACCGCGGCGCTCGGCGGCGAGCAGTTGCGTGCGGGTCTGATCGCCGGTGCCATCGGCCTCGCGCTGGTCGTCGTCTACCTGGTCGCCTACTACCGGGGGCTGGCGCTGGTCGCGCTGGCGAGCCTGGGCGTCTCGGCGGTCCTGACGTACACGATCATGACGCTACTCGGCCCGACCATCGGGTTCGCGCTGAACCTCCCGGCGGTCTGCGGCGCCATCGTCGCCATCGGCATCACCGCCGACTCGTTCATCGTCTACTTCGAGCGCATCCGGGACGAGATCCGCGAGGGCCGCACGCTGCGCCCGGCCGTCGAGCGCGGCTGGCCGCGGGCCCGCCGCACGATCCTGGTCTCCGACTTCGTGTCGTTCCTGGCCGCGGCGGTGCTGTTCATCGTCACCGTCGGCAAGGTGCAGGGCTTCGCGTTCACGCTGGGCCTGACCACCGTGCTCGACGTGGTCGTGGTCTTCCTCTTCACCAAGCCCCTGATGACGCTGTTGGCACAGCGGAAGTTCTTCGCCTCGGGGCACCCGTGGTCCGGCCTCGACCCCAAGCGCCTGGGCGCCCGGCCGCCGCTGCGCCGTCGTCGCACCGCCCCCACCCAGACGAAGGAGGCGTGAGATGTCCAAGCTCGGCAATCTCGGCGCCCGGCTCTACCGCGGTGAGGTCGGCTACGACTTCATCGGCAAGCGGATGATCTGGTACGGCGTCTCGATCCTCATCACCATCACGGCCATCGTCGGCCTGGCGGTGCGCGGTCTGAACTTCGGCATCGAGTTCTCCGGCGGTGCGGTCTTCACCACCCCGAAGACCTCGGTCTCCACCACCGAGGCCCAGCACCACGCCGAGTCGGCCGCCCCCGGCCACCAGGCCCTGGTGCAGCAACTGGGCGGCGGCGCCCTGCGGATCCAGATCAGCGGTCTGGACACCAAGCAGGCGGTGCCCGTCCAGGAGGAGATCGCCAAGGACCTCAAGGTCCCGGTCAAGGACGTCAACACCCAGTTGGTCGGCCCGAGTTGGGGTGAGCAGATCGCCAACAAGGCGTGGCTGGGCCTGGGGATCTTCATGGTCCTCGTGGTGCTCTACCTCGCCGTCGCCTTCGAGTGGCGGATGGCGGTCGCCGCGCTGGTCGCGCTGATCCACGACCTGACGATCACGGTCGGCGTCTACGCCCTGATCGGCTTCGAGGTCACCCCGGGCACGGTCATCGGTCTGCTGACGATCCTCGGTTACTCGCTCTACGACACCGTCGTCGTCTTCGACAGCCTCAAGGAATCCTCCAAGGACATCACCAAGCAGTCCCGCTTCACCTACAGCGAGATCGCCAACCGCAGCATCAACAGCACCCTGGTGCGCTCGATCAACACCACGGTCGTGGCGCTGCTCCCGGTCGCCGGTCTGCTGTTCGTCGGCGGTGGCGTGCTGGGCGCGGGCATGCTCAACGACATCTCGCTGGCCCTGTTCGTGGGTCTGGCCGCCGGTGCCTACTCGTCGATCTTCATCGCGACCCCGCTGGTCGCCGACCTGAAGAACGGCGAGCCGCAGATGAAGGCGCTGGCCAAGCGGGTCGCCGCCAAGCGCGCCTCGGCCGCCACCAAGGAGGCGGCCCGCGAGGAGGACCAGTCGGACGAGGCGGTGGCCGAGGACGGCGACGAGGACGAGGGCGCCGCGGTGGTCGGCCAGCGCTCCCAGCCCGCGTCCCGCAACCGCGGCCGCGGCCGTCCCTCGGGGAGGCGTCGATGAGCGCCCCCACCGAGCTGCGCGAGCTGCTCCTGGACCGGATCGCGGACGTCCCGGACTACCCGAAGCCGGGCGTGATGTTCAAGGACATCACCCCGCTGCTCGCCGACCCGCTCGCGTTCCGCGCCCTGACCAGCGCCTTCGTTGATCTGTGCGAGCGCTTCCGGGTCGACAAGGTGGTGGGCCTGGAGGCCCGCGGCTTCATCCTCGCGGCGCCGGTCGCGGTGGCCGCCGGGGTGGGCTTCGTCCCGGTCCGCAAGGCCGGCAAGCTGCCCGGCGCGACGCTGGGCCAGGCGTACGACCTGGAGTACGGCACCGCCGAGATCGAGGTGCACGCCGATGCGCTGGCGCCCGGTGACCGGGTCCTGGTGATCGACGACGTGCTGGCCACCGGCGGCACCGCTGACGCCTCGCTCCAGTTGATCCGTCGGGCCGGCGCCGAGGTGGCGGGCGTGGCCGTGCTGCTGGAGCTCGGCTTCCTGGCCGGGCGGCAGCGGCTGGAGCCGGGCCTGAAGGGCGCTCCGCTGGAGGCCCTGATCACGGTCTGAGCCGCCGCCGGCCGGGCGGCCGGCACCCGTGGCGACAAGCGGGGGCATCCGGAACATTCCGGGTGCCCCCGCTGCTGTGTCAGGTACCGGACCCGCGGCCGCGCGGCGGCCGTGGCCATGGGCTCGATACCATGGCACCCCGGCCGCTTCGAGGCCCTGGGGTCCGAACCCGCCTGAGGAGTGCCCTTGCCAGACGAGGCCCAGCCGCTCTCCCCCGGACCGCGTCCGACGGGGACCCCCGCCGTGCGCCCGGACGAGCCGAAGCCGCAGTCCGCGGTTTCCCCCGACGCGTCGAAGCCCGAGCGGCAGACCGCGGCCGAGGGCACCGCCGCGCCCGTCGCCCCCGCCGGCCGTTCCCGTCCGGCCCCCGCCTCGCCCCCGGCGACGGCCAAGCCGCTGCCGACCGCCACGGCCGGCCGCTCCGGCTCGCCCAACCGCGTCCGGGCCCGCCTGGCCCGCCTCGGCGTCCAGCGTTCCAGCCCGTACAACCCGGTCCTGGAGCCGCTGCTGCGGGCGGTCCGCAGCAACGACCCGAAGATCGAGACGGCGACGCTGCGCCAGGTCGAGCGGGCCTACCAGGTCGCCGAGCGCTGGCATCGCGGCCAGAAGCGCAAGAGCGGCGACCCGTACATCACCCACCCGCTCGCGGTCACCACCATCCTCGCCGAGCTCGGCATGGACCCGGCGACGCTGATGGCGGGGCTGCTGCACGACACCGTCGAGGACACCGAGTACGGCCTGGACACCCTGCGCCGGGACTTCGGCGACCAGGTCGCGCTGCTCGTCGACGGCGTCACCAAGCTGGACAAGGTCAAGTTCGGCGAGGCCGCGCAGGCCGAGACGGTCCGCAAGATGGTCGTGGCGATGGCCAAGGACCCGCGGGTGCTGGTCATCAAGCTCGCCGACCGGCTGCACAACATGCGCACCATGCGTTACCTCAAGCGGGAGAAGCAGGAGAAGAAGGCCCGCGAGACGCTGGAGATCTACGCCCCGCTGGCGCACCGGCTGGGCATGAACACCATCAAGTGGGAGCTGGAGGACCTCGCGTTCGCGATCCTCTACCCCAAGATGTACGACGAGATCGTCCGGCTGGTCGCCGAGCGCGCGCCCAAACGGGACGAGTACCTCGCGATAGTGACCGACGAGGTCCAGGCCGACCTCCGCGCCGCCCGCATCAAGGCCACCGTCACCGGCCGCCCCAAGCACTACTACAGCGTCTACCAAAAGATGATCGTGCGCGGCCGCGACTTCGCCGAGATCTACGACCTGGTGGGCATCCGCGTCCTCGTCGACACCGTCCGGGACTGCTACGCCGCCCTCGGCACCATCCACGCGCGATGGAACCCGGTCCCCGGCCGGTTCAAGGACTACATCGCGATGCCCAAGTTCAACATGTACCAGTCGCTGCACACGACGGTGATCGGCCCCAACGGCAAGCCCGTCGAGCTCCAGATCCGCACCTTCGACATGCACCGCCGCGCCGAGTACGGCATCGCCGCGCACTGGAAGTACAAGCAGGAGGCGGTCGCCGGCGCCTCCAAGGTGCGCACCGACGCGCCCAAGGGCACCGGCAAGGGCGCCGGCCAGGACACCGTCAACGACATGGCCTGGCTGCGGCAGTTGCTGGACTGGCAGAAGGAGACCGAGGACCCGGGCGAGTTCCTGGAGTCGCTGCGCTTCGACCTCTCGCGCAACGAGGTCTTCGTCTTCACGCCCAAGGGCGACGTGATAGCGCTGCCGGCCGGCGCCACCCCGGTCGACTTCGCCTACGCGGTGCACACCGAGGTCGGCCACCGCACGATAGGGGCGCGGGTCAACGGACGCCTCGTCCCGCTCGAATCGACCCTGGACAACGGCGACTTGGTGGAGGTCTTCACCTCCAAGGCGGCCGGCGCGGGCCCGTCCCGCGACTGGCTGAGCTTCGTGAAGTCCCCGCGGGCCCGCAACAAGATCCGCGCGTGGTTCTCCAAGGAGCGCCGCGACGAGGCCATCGAGCAGGGCAAGGACGCCATCGCCCGCGCGATGCGCAAGCAGAACCTGCCGATCCAGCGGATCCTGACCGGCGACTCCCTGGTCACCCTGGCGCACGAGATGCGCTACCCGGACATCTCCTCGCTCTACGCCGCCATCGGCGAGGGCCATGTCGCCGCGCAGGGCGTCGTCCAGAAGCTGGTGCAGGCGCTCGGCGGGCAGGACGAGGCCACCGAGGACATCGCCGAGTCGACGCCGATCCGGCCGCGTTCCAAGCGCCGGACGAGCGCGGACCCGGGCGTGGTCGTCAAGGGCGTGGACGACGTGTGGGTCAAGCTGGCCCGCTGTTGTACGCCGGTGCCGGGCGACCCCATCATCGGGTTCGTCACCCGCGGCAGCGGCGTCTCGGTGCACCGCGCCGACTGCGTCAACGTGGACTCGCTCTCCCGGCAGCCCGAGCGGATCCTGGAGGTCGAGTGGGCGCCGACCCAGTCGTCGGTCTTCCTCGTCGCCATCCAGGTGGAGGCGCTGGACCGCTCCCGGCTGCTGTCGGACGTCACCCGGGTCCTCTCGGACCAGCACGTCAACATCCTCTCCGCGGCCGTGCAGACCTCCCGCGACCGGGTCGCCACCTCGCGCTTCACCTTCGAGATGGGTGACCCCAAGCACCTGGGCCACGTCCTGAAGGCCGTCCGCGGCGTCGAAGGGGTCTACGACGTGTACCGGGTGACCTCGGCGCGCCGGCCCTGAGCGAACCCGCACGGGAAAGGCCCGGTACGGATCGTCCGTACCGGGCCTTCGCGCGTCCGACAGGCGTCAGCCGCCGAACTCCTCAAGCCCCTTCAGGGCCTGGTCGAGCAGGGCCTTGCGGCCCTCCAGCTCGCGGCCGAGCTTGTCCGCCTTGGCGGTGTTGCCGGCCGCCCGGGCGGTGTCGATCTGCTTCTGGAGCTTGTCGACGGCGTCCTGGAGCTGGCCGGTCAGCCCCGCGGCGCGGGCCCGCGCCTCGGGGTTGGTCCGCCGCCACTCCGCCTCCTCGGCGTCCTGGATGGCCCGCTCGACGGTGTGCATCCGGCCCTCGATCTTGGGGCGGGCGTCCCGCGGCACGTGGCCGATGGCCTCCCACCGCTCGTTGATCGCCCGGAACGCGGACCGGGCCGCCTTCAGGTCGGTGACCGGGAGCAGCTTCTCCGCCTCGGCGGCCAGCTCCTCCTTGCGGGTCAGGTTCTCCCGCTGCTCGGCGTCGCGCTCCGCGAAGACCTCGCTGCGGGCCTGGAAGAAGACGTCCTGGGCGCCGCGGAAGCGGTTCCACAGGTCGTCCTCGTGCTCGCGCTGGGCGCGGCCGGCGGCCTTCCAGTCCTGCATCAGCTCGCGGTAACGGGCCGCGGTGGCGCCCCAGTCCGTGGAGCCGGAGAGCGACTCGGCCTCGGCGACCAGCTTCTCCTTGGCCTTGCGGGCCTCCTCGCGCTGCGCGTCCAACGAGGCGAAGTGCGCCTTGCGCCGCTTGGAGAACGCCGACCGGGCGTGCGAGAAGCGGTGCCACAGCTCGTCGTCGGTCTTGCGGTCCAGCCGGGGCAGCCCCTTCCAGGTGTCCACCAGTGCCCGCAGCCGCTCGCCGGCGGCCCGCCACTGCTCGCTGGCCGCCAGCTCCTCGGCCTCGGCGACCAGCTTCTCCTTGGACTGCCGCGCCTCGTCGGTCTGCCGGGCCTTCGCCGCCCGACGTTCCTCGCGCCGCGACTCGACCGTGCTCACCAGCCCGTCCAGCCGCTTGCTCAGCGCCTCCAGATCGCCCACCGCGTGGTGCTCGTCGACCTGCTGGCGCAGGTGGTCGATGGCGGCCTGGGCGTCCTTCGCCGAGAGGTCGGTGGTCTTGACCCGCCGCTCCAGGAGGCCGATCTCGACGACCAGGCCCTCATACTTGCGCTCGAAGTAGGCCAGGGCCTCCTCTGGAGTGCCCGCCTGCCACGATCCGACGACCTGCTCGCCGTCGGCGGTACGCACGTACACGGTCCCCGTCTCATCGACGCGGCCCCATGGGTCGCTGCTCACAGCGCCTCCTCCACATGATGCCGACGCGGGCTGTGGCCCCCGGCATCGTCCACAGTTTCTGTCCGGCGGGGCAGCGCCCCGACCGGTCCGACGGGCTGAATTGCGGTGAGGGTGGCAGGCCGTCGGAGCAGGCACCCTACACAACGCCAATCTAGGCGACCGGCGGTCGGCTGTCCGCATCCAGCACGACCGAAGTTCCAGATGGGGACGGACGGCACCCGCCCCCGCGCCGGCCCCCGCGCCGGTCAGGATTTCCTGACCGACGCCCCGTTGATGACGACCGTGGCGTTGGGAGCGGTGTTGCCGGTGGCCGGATCGGGGTGCGAACCGGCGGCGGCGATCTTCTTCAGCACGTCCATCCCGCCGGTGATCCGGCCGAACGGCGTGTAATTCGGGGGCAGCTGGCTGTCCTTGTAGACGAGGAAGAACTGACTGCCCCCGGAATTACGGGTCTTGGGGTCCTGGCCGTCGTAGCGGTTGGCCATCGCGACCGTGCCCGCCGGATACACACTGCCCTTGATCCGGGGGTCCTTGAGGTTCTCGTCGGGGAGCGTGTAGCCGGGGGTGCCCTGGCCGGTGCCCTTCGGGTCGCCGCACTGCAGGACGTAGATCCCCGAGTCGACGAGGCGGTGGCAGCGGCTGTGGTCGAAGTAGCCCTGACCGGCAAGGAAGGCGAAGGAGTTGACGGTGTGCGGGGTCTTGCCGGCGTCCATGGCGAAGGTGATCCGCCCGCAGGTGGTGGCCAACTCCGCGGTGTAGGTGGCCGAGGCGTCGACCGTCATCGCCGGCTCCTTCGACCAGGTCTTCGCCGACGGGCTGCCCTCGGCGGGCCGGGCGCACGGGTCGGCGGCGGTCGGGGAGGGGCTGGCGGCGGCCTGGTCGGACGCGTCCTTGCGGTCGCCGCCGATCAGCGAGGCGGAGGCGTACGCGGTGACGCCGGCGGCCAGCGCGACGGCCACGACGCCGGCGACGACCATGTTGCGCCGCTTGGTCCGCCGCGTGCTGTCGGTCCGTCGCTGCTGCTGGCGCGTGTACTTCTGCCGGGCGAGCTGGCGCCGCCGCTGGTCCTTGCTGGCCACCGGTCGTCTCCTTGTCCTGAGCGTCGATCGTTGCCCCTGGGGCCTGTCCGATGGGTCACGGCCGTGGCCGTACCGTATACGGGTTCGCCCTGGCGGGAGTCGCGCCGGTAGGCTCTGGAGCTGCCGAGATGTTCCGGGCGCGGTCCCGCAGGCCCGCCCCCCCGCCGATCTTTAAGGACGAACGTGCTGATTGCCGGGTTCCCCGCCGGGGCCTGGGGGACCAACTGCTACTTGGTCGCCCCCGCCGCCGGCGAGGAGTGCGTGATCATCGACCCGGGCCACCAGGCGGCCCCCGGCGTCGAGGACGCGCTCAGGAAGCATCGGCTCAAGCCCGTCGCGGTCATCCTCACCCACGGCCACCTCGACCATGTCGCGTCGGTCGTCCCGGTGTGCGGTGCGCACGACGTCCCCGCCTGGATCCACCCCGAGGACCGCTACATGATGAGCGACCCGGAGAAGGCCCTGGGCCGCTCCATCGGGCAGCAGCTCATGGGCGAGCTGACGGTGGGCGAGCCGGACGACGTCAAGGAGCTGGCCGATGGCAGCGCCCTGGAACTGGCCGGGATGGAGTTCTCGGTCGCGCACGCACCGGGCCATACCAAGGGGTCGGTGACCTTCCGGATGCCCGAACAGGCCGACGTTCCGCCGGTCTTGTTCTCGGGCGACCTGTTGTTCGCCGGCTCCATCGGACGCACCGACCTGCCCGGCGGCGACCACGCCGAGATCCTCCGGTCGCTGGAGCGCGTATGCCTCCCGCTGGACGACTCGACCGTGGTCCTCTCCGGCCACGGCCCCCAGACCACCATCGGCCGCGAACGCGCCACCAACCCCTTCCTCCGGCAGGTGGCCGCCGGCCTCGGAGACGGCACGCAGACCGCCGCTCCGCGACGAGGAATGTGACGAGAACCTTCCGTGAGCACCTTTCAGGCACCCAAGGGCACCTACGACCTGATCCCGCCGAACTCCGCGACGTACCTCGCGGTGCGCGAGGCGATCGCCGCACCGCTGAGGAACTCCGGCTACGGCTACATCGAGACGCCCGGCTTCGAGAACGTCGAGCTGTTCGCCCGCGGTGTCGGTGAGTCCACCGACATCGTCACCAAGGAGATGTACGCCTTCGAGACCAAGGGCGGCGACAAGCTGGCGCTGCGCCCCGAGGGCACCGCGTCCGTGCTGCGCGCCGCGCTGGAGGCCAACCTCCACAAGGGCGGCAACCTCCCCGTCAAGCTCTGGTACTCCGGCTCGTACTACCGCTACGAGCGCCCGCAGAAGGGCCGTTACCGGCACTTCTCGCAGGTCGGTGCCGAGGCGATCGGTGCCGAGGACCCGGCGCTGGACGCCGAGTTGATCATCCTGGCGCACCAGGCGTACCGCTCGCTGGGGCTGCGCGACTTCCGGATCCTGCTGAACTCGCTGGGCGACAAGGAGTGCCGTCCCGTCTACCGCGCCGCGCTCCAGGACTTCCTGCGCGGGCTGGAGTTGGACGAGGACACCCGCCGCCGGATCGAGATCAACCCGCTGCGGGTGCTGGACGACAAGCGCGAGGCGGTCCAGGAGCAGCTGATCGGCGCGCCGATGCTGCGCGACTACCTCTGCGAGGCGTGCAAGACGTACCACGAGCAGGTGCGCGAGCTGCTGGCCGCGGCGGGCGTGGCCTTCGAGGACGACCCGAAGCTGGTCCGCGGCCTGGACTACTACACCCGCACCACCTTCGAGTTCGTCCACGACGGCCTGGGCTCGCAGTCCGCGGTGGGCGGCGGCGGCCGCTACGACGGCCTCTCCGAGATGATCGGCGGCCCCGAGCTGCCGTCCGTCGGCTGGGCGCTGGGCGTCGACCGCACGGTGCTGGCCCTGGAGGCCGAGGGCGTCACCCTCGACATCCCGGCCGTCACCTCCGTCTACGCCGTGCCGCTCGGCGAGGAGGCCCGCCGGGTGCTGTTCGGCAAGGTCACCGAGCTGCGCCGGGCCGGCGTCGCCACCGACTTCGCGTTCGGCGGCAAGGGCCTGAAGAACGCCATGAAGTCCGCCAACCGCTCCGGTGCGCGGCTGGCGTTGGTGGCCGGCGAGCGGGACCTGGCCGAGGGCCTGGTCCAGCTCAAGGACCTGCAGAGCGGTGAGCAGACCCCGGTCGCGCTGGACGCGGTGGTCGAGGAGGTCCGCCGGGCGCTCGGCTGACCCGTACCCGTACGCACCCGGGGGCCCGGACGGCAGCGCGCCGTCCGGGCCCCCGCGTCAATGCCGGGCACGCGGAATCACCCCGGATCCGCGCTCGGCACCCTGGTCTCACAGACAGGTGCGGCACAATGAAGGACGCGGCCGGGACCGCCGGCCGGGATCCTCTCCCCACGGGACCGACGGAAACGGCCATATGACGACGACAGCGCTTGACGACGTGTCCACCGACGACGACCGCGCGAGCGCGGCGGGGACCACCGGCTCGGGTCGCGGCTACGCCGTGCTCCTGGTGATCACCGGCGCGTTGGGTCTGCTGGCCGCCTGGATCATCAGCCTGGACAAGCTGGAGCTGCTGAAGGACCCGAACTTCAAGCCCGCCTGCAGCTTCAACCCGATCATCTCCTGCGGCAGCGTGATGCAGAGCAAGCAGGCGGAGGTCTTCGGCTTCCCGAACCCGTGGGCCGGCCTGGTCGGCTTCGGCGTCGTCGTCGCGGTCGGGATGGCGCTGCTGGCCGGCGCCCGCTTCCGCCGCTGGTACTGGCTCGGCCTCAACGTGGGCACGCTGCTGGCCGCGGTCTTCTGCATGTGGCTGATGTCCCAGTCGCTGTACTCGATCAACGCGCTGTGCCTGTGGTGCACGCTGACCTGGTGCGTCACCATCGCGATGTTCTGGTACACCACGGTGCACAACGTCAAGCACGGCATCCTGCCGGCGCCCCGCGGGCTGCGGGACGCGGTGGTGGAGTTCCACTGGGTGGTCCCGGTGCTCTGGTACGGCGTGATCGCGCTGCTGATCCTGACCCGCTGGTGGTCGTACTGGAGCAGCCTGATCTGACCGGCCCTCCGGGAGCGTCCCGGACCCGTCCGCAACAGCCCCTCGCCCCGACCGCCGTACCCCGGCGGTCGGGGCGTTGTCAGTGGGGTGGCATAGGCTCCGTAGACGTGGAGCCCGACCTGTTCACCGCCGCCGCAGAAGCCCGTCAGGAGAAGGACCCCGCGGGGTCCCCGCTCGCCGTGCGCATGCGCCCGCGCACCCTCGACGAAGTCGTGGGGCAGCAGCACCTGCTCAAGCCCGGATCGCCGCTGCGGCGGTTGGTGGGGGAGGGGGCCGGGGGGCCGGCGGGGCCGTCCTCGGTGTTCCTGTGGGGGCCGCCGGGCATCGGGAAGACCACCCTGGCGTACGTCGTCAGCCAGGCGACCAACAAGCGCTTTGTGGAGCTCTCCGCGATCACGGCCGGGGTCAAGGAGGTCCGGGCGGTCATCGACGGCGCCCGCCGCGCCTCGGGCGGCTACGGCAAGGAGACGGTCCTCTTCCTGGACGAGATCCACCGCTTCAGCAAGGCCCAGCAGGACTCCCTGCTGCCCGCGGTGGAGAACCGCTGGGTGACCCTGATCGCCGCCACGACCGAGAACCCGTACTTCTCGGTGATCTCCCCGCTGCTCTCCCGCTCGCTGCTGCTGACCCTTGAACCACTCACCGACGACGACCTGCGCGGCCTGATGCGCCGGGCGCTCACCGACGAGCGCGGTCTGGGCGGGGCGGTCACCCTCCCCGAGGACACCGAGGCGCACCTGCTGCGGATCGCGGGCGGGGACGCCCGGCGGGCGCTGACGGCCCTGGAGGCGGGCGCCGGTTCGGCGCTGGCCAAGGGGGAGCAGGAGATCACCCTGCGGACGTTGGAGGAGTCGGTCGACCGTGCGGCGGTGAAGTACGACCGGGCCGGCGACCAGCACTACGACGTCGCCAGCGCGCTGATCAAGTCGATCCGCGGCTCCGACGTGGACGCCGCGCTGCACTACCTGGCGCGGATGATCGAGGCCGGGGAGGACCCGCGGTTCATCGCCCGCCGGCTGATGATCTCGGCCAGCGAGGACATCGGGTTGGCCGATCCGACGGCGTTGCAGACCGCGGTGGCCGCGGCCCAGGCGGTGGCGCTGATCGGTTTCCCCGAGGCCCGGATCACGCTGAGCCAGGCCACCATCGCGCTCGCCCTGGCGCCGAAGTCCAATGCCGCGTATCTGGCGATAGACGCCGCGCTGGCGGACGTCCGCGCCGGCAAGGCCGGGCCGGTGCCCGCGCACCTGCGCGACAGCCACTACCAGGGCGCCCAGAAGCTGGGTCACGGCCGGGGCTACCAGTACCCGCACGACCTGCCGGGCGGCATCGCGGCCCAGCAGTACGCCCCCGACGCGGTGCACGGCACGCGCTACTACGCCCCCACCCGGCACGGCGCCGAGGCACGCTACGCCGACGTCGCCGAGCGGGTCAGGGCCCGGCTGCGCGGCGAGAACGGCGACTGACCCGGCGGACGGTGGGCCGTGGCGGCGGTCAGTCCGCCGCGGCCTCGAAGAGCGCGTGCATGGCCCGGCGCAGCTCGACGATGTCCCGCACCGGCTCGGGGAAGTCGAAGCGGGCGTCGAAGGTCCGCCGGTCGCCGTCGCTGAAGCGCACCCGCAGTCCGAAGCGGTCCAGGCCGACCGGGACGGCGCGGTCCCGCACCCCGCAGCTCTCGCCGCGCTCGCCGAGCAGCGAGCACAGCCCGCGCACCTGCTCGGCGTGGGCGGAGTGCAGGTGTTGGAGCAGCTCCGCCTCGTGCCCGACCAGCGGGTCGGGCGCCGCGGCGGCGAACTCGTCGGGCTCGAAGGGCTCCGCGCCCCACAGGTCGTCCACGGCGCCCTCGCCCACCTCCAGACGCAGCAGCATCCAGGCGGGTCGGCCGTACTGACCGGGGGTCGGGTCGGGGGCCAACGCCTCGCCGATGCCCAGGAGTTCGCCGACCGGGTGCCGCTCGGCGAGCAGCATCGCGGCCCGGGCGCGCTGCTCGTTGCGCACGGGGGTGAGCCAGCCGGCGACCCAGGCGCGGCCGCGGATCCGGTGGGGCACCGAGACCGGCGCCACATCCGTGATCTCCATCACGGCGGGGAGGTCGTCGTCCTGGGCGTGTGCGGCGGACCGGGCGGCGACGGAGTCCCCAGGAACCAGCAACAGCACGTCCCCTTCGGGTGTCACGGTCCGGCAGACGGGGGCCGAGAGGCCGCTGTCGTCGGGATCCTCGACTCCGGGGATGTCCAGCGACGCCATACCATGGGACTCGACGAGAGTTCGTACGCGCTCAGCCGCCGAGGGCCGCTGGGCGTCTTCCGCGGGACGCGGCTGACCCGCCCCGGTGCGATCCGCGCCGGTCAGGGGGATCCCAGGTCGAAACATGCGTTCTCCTCGCGCTAAGGTAAGCCTCGCCTAACTTACATGGAGGAACGTTCCACGTGAACCAGTCGCGTCCCAAGGTCAAGAAGTCCCGTGCGCTCGGCATCGCGCTGACGCCGAAGGCCGTCAAGTACTTCGAGGCCCGTCCCTACCCGCCCGGCGAGCACGGCCGTGGCCGCAAGCAGAGCAGTGACTACAAGGTCCGACTGCTGGAGAAGCAGCGTCTGCGCGCTCAGTACGACATCAGCGAGCGCCAGATGGTCCGTGCCTACGACCGCGCTCGGAAGGTCGAAGGCAAGACGGGCGAGGCCCTGATCGTCGAGCTTGAGCGCCGTCTGGACGCGCTCGTCCTGCGTTCGGGCCTGGCCCGGACCATCTACCAGGCCCGCCAGATGGTGGTCCACGGCCACATCTCGGTCAACGACCGCAAGGTGGACAAGCCGTCCTTCCGCGTCCGCCCCGGCGACGTCGTGATGGTCCGCGAGCGCAGCCGCGAGAAGCACCCCTTCCAGGTGGCCCGTGAGGGTGGCTACGCCCCCGACGGCGAGACCCCGCGCTACCTGCAGGTCAACCTCCAGGCGCTGGCGTTCCGCCTCGACCGGGACCCCAACCGCAAGGAGATCCCGGTGATCTGCGACGAGCAGCTCGTCGTCGAGTACTACGCCCGCTGATCACTCACAGCAGGCGCACCGCTCAGCCCGCCGGCTCCCCTCCGCTCGCGGACGGGGAGGCGGCGGGCCGGTGCACGGCCGGCGCGGTGAAGCGCAGCACGCTGCGCGGGCCGGGCAGTTCCCGCGCGGGCCGCAGGATGCGCGCCACCGCCGCGTCCAGGTCCAGCCGTCCGCCGGCCCGCAGGCAGCGCTCGTAGCGCTCCGCCCCCAGCCGGTCCCGGGCCTGCCGCTCGCACAGCGCGTGCGGCTGGTTGAAGTGGCGGGAGCCGAACAAGGGCAGCCCCACCGACGGCCAGATCCGTCCCGCGGCGCCCTGGAGCACCGCCGCCTCCTCCACATCGCCCTCGCCCAGCGTCACCAGGGCCAGCAGCTCGATCGCCAACACCGCGCCCAGCAGGTCGTGGAAGGAATGGTCGATCGCCAGCGCCTCCTCCAGCAGGGCCCGGGCCCGCCCGCCCTCCCCGCGCGACCACGCCGCGAACCCCAGCACGAACAGCGCGTACGCCAGCGTCCAGCGCTCCCCGTGGTCCCCGCAGATCTCCCGCACGTCCTCGCAGAGCCGCACCGCGTCGTCCAGCTCGCCGCGGAACGCCACCGCCATCGCCAGCTCCACCTGCCCCATCAGCACATTGCTGTTGAGCTCGCCGATCTCGCGGTAGCTGCGCAGCGCCCCGCGCAGCAGCGTCTCCGCACGCGGCAGGTCGTCGCAGACCAACGCCAGGCAGCCGGTGCGGTGCAGCGCGTACGCGGCGGCCGTGGGGTTGCCGGTCCGGTCGGCCTCCTCGCGGCACTCCTGGAGCATCCCCAACGCCCCCACCGTGTCGCCCTGGAGCACCGCCACGTAGCCGGCCACGCACAGCGCCTTCAGTCGGGCTTCGTCGTGGCCGCCGTCCAGTTCCAGCGCGCGGTCGAGCCAGTGCCGGCCCTCGGCCAGGTGCCCGCAGCCGACCCAGTAGAACCACAGGGTGCCGGCCAGGTACTGACCGAGGTGGGTCTCCTGGGCGCTCTCCAGGCTGTGCTCCAACGCGACGCGCAGATTGGGCAGTTCGGCGTCGATCCGGGCGGCGATCTCGGCCTGCCGGGGGCTGAACCAGTCCAGCTCGCACCAGGTCGCGAGCCCGAGGTACCAGTCGCGGTGCCGGCGCCGCAGCCGCTCACCGTCCCCGGTCGCCGCCAACCAGCCCGCCCCGTAGGCCCGTACGGTGTCCAGCATCCGGTAGCGGACCCCGGCCGCGGTCTCCTCCCGCACGAGGAGCGACTGAGTGACCAACTCCTCGACGACATCGAGGAGTTCCTCCACCGGCAGCTCCGGGCCCGAGCCGACGTACTCGGCCGCCTCCAGGTCGAACTGCCCGGCGAAGACCGACAGCCGGGTCCACAACAGCCGCTCCTGCGGGGTGCACAGCTCGTGGCTCCAACCGATCGCGGTGCGCAGCGTCCGGTGTCGCTCGGGGGCCCCGCGGACGGTGCCGGTCAGTAGCCGGAAGCGGTCGTCGAGCCGGTCCAGCACCTGCTCCAGGGAGAGCGCGCGGAGCCGGCCGGCGGCCAGTTCCAGGGCCAACGGGATGCCGTCCAGGCGGCGGCAGAGCTCGGCGACGGCCGGTTCGATGCCGGCGCCGAGGGCGAAACCGGGGAGCACGGCGGCGGCGCGGTCGGCGAACAGGGCGGCGGCGTCGGCGTCGGCCATCGGGGCCACCGGCAGCGCCTGTTCGCCGGGTAGGCCCAACGGGCGGCGGCCGGCGGCCAGTACCCGCAGTCCGGGCGCGCGTCGCAGCAACTCGGCGGCGAGCTCGGCGCAGTCGTCGATCAGATGCTCGTAGCCGTCGAGGATCAGCAGGAGTTCGCGGTCGGCGACGTGGTCGGCGAGCGCGGTGCGCACCGGGCGGCCGGAGTGGTCGGCCAGTGCCAACGCCTCGGCGACCGCGTGGTCCAGCAGGTGCGCTTCGCGCAGCGCGGACAGCTCGACCAGCCACACCCCGTCGCAGAAGCGATCCTGCAAGATCGCTCCGCCGTGGCGGGCCAGCCGGGACTTCCCCACGCCACCGAGGCCGACGAGGGTGACCAGGCGGGCGGCGGTCAGCCGCCGGTCGAGGGCGGCGAGTTCGTCCGCCCGACCGACGAAGCGATTCAGCTCGGCGGGCAGATTGCCGCGGACCCGCGCCCGCGTGGGGGAGCGGCGGGATGGAGCACCGAAGCGCGTGAGGCGTCGCATGGCCAACGGAGCGTACTCGGGGTGATACGGAACGTACAATCACCCCTTCCGGTACCCCGGTTCGGACCGGGAGCGCGGTACGGGCGGACAGTCGCGGCGCGATAAGGTCAAGGTTGCCGTTCGAGCAGACGAATCCAGACCAGTCGGAGAGTGGTGCCAGCGTGTCCGGTGGAGAGGTGGCCGGGATCCTCGTGGCCGTCTTCTGGGCGATCCTCGTGTCGTTCCTCGCCCTCGTGCTGGTGAGGCTCGCGGGGACCCTCAAGGCGACCACCAAGATGGTGACCGAGGTGTCCGAGCAGGCCGTTCCGCTGCTCGCCGACGCGTCCGCGACCGTCCGCTCCGCGCACACCCAGCTCGCCCGCGTCGACGCCATCGCCGCCGACGTCCAAGAGGTCACCGCCAACGCCTCGGCGCTCTCCTCGACCGTCTCCTCCGCCTTCGGCGGACCGCTGGTCAAGGTCGCCGCGTTCGGCTACGGCGTGCGGCGCGCGATCGGCAAGAAGGGCCAGCCCGAGCCGGACCGCACCGTCGTCGTCGGCCGCAGCCTGCCCGGCGCCCGCCGCGGCGGGCGCCGTTCCCGTCGCTCCAAGGACTGATCACCGCGATGTTCCGCCGCGCATTCTGGTTCACCACCGGCGCCGCCGCCGGGGTGTGGGCCACCAACAAGGTCCACCGAAAGCTGCGCAAGTTGCAGCCCGACAGCCTCGCCGCGCAGGCCGCGGACAAGGCCGTCGAGACCGGACACCGGCTGCGCCAATTTGCATTGGACGTGCGGGCCGGAATGGCGGACCGTGAAGAGCAACTGCACGACGCCCTCGGGCTGGCCGAGCCCGCCGAGGTGCGCGAGCTGCCCGCACCGCGCCGCGCGGTGCTGGACACGTCGTACCGAACCACGAGAACCCCCGGACTGACCGGACCGACCGGAAAAGAGGACCACTGATGGAGTCGGCTGAAATCCGCCGCCGCTGGCTGCGCTTCTTCGAGGAGCGCGGGCACACCGTCGTGCCGTCGGCGTCGCTCATCGCGGACGACCCGACGCTGTTGCTGGTCCCCGCGGGCATGGTCCCCTTCAAGCCGTACTTCCTCGGCGAGGTCAAGGCCCCCTTCAAGACCGCCACCAGCGTGCAGAAGTGCGTGCGCACGCCGGACATCGAAGAGGTCGGCAAGACCACCCGGCACGGCACGTTCTTCCAGATGTGCGGCAACTTCTCCTTCGGCGACTACTTCAAGGAAGGCGCCATCAAGTACGCCTGGGAGTTGCTGACGACTCCCGTGGCGGAGGGCGGCTACGGCCTGGAGCCGGAAAAGCTCTGGATCACCGTCTACTTGGAGGACGACGAGGCCGAGCGCATCTGGCACGAGGTCGTCGGCGTGCCCAAGGAGCGCATCCAGCGCCTGGGCAAGAAAGAGAACTACTGGTCCATGGGCGTCCCGGGCCCCTGCGGCCCGTGCTCGGAGATCAACTACGACCGCGGCCCCGAGTTCGGCGTCGAGGGCGGCCCGGCCGTCAACGACGAGCGCTACGTGGAGATCTGGAACCTGGTCTTCATGCAGTACGAGCGCGGCGCGGGCCTCGGCAAGGAGGACTTCGAGATCCTCGGCGAGCTGCCGTCGAAGAACATCGACACCGGCCTCGGCCTGGAACGCCTGGCGATGATCCTCCAGGGCGTCCGCAACATGTACGAGACCGACACCCTGCGGGTCGTGATCGACAAGGCCGGCGAGCTCACCGGCGTCCGCTACGGCACCGGCGCCGACTCCGACGTCTCGCTGCGCGTGGTCGCCGACCACATGCGCACCTCCACCCTGCTCATCGGCGACGGCGTCACCCCCGGCAACGAGGGCCGCGGCTACGTCCTGCGCCGCATCATGCGCCGCGCCATCCGCAACATGCGGCTGCTGGGCGCCACCGGCCAGGTCGTCGCCGAGCTACTCGACGTCGTCATCAGGACGATGGGCCAGCAGTACCCGGAGCTGCTGACGGACCGCAAGCGGATCGAGACGGTCGCCCTCGCCGAGGAGGCCGCCTTCCTCAAGACGCTCAAGGCCGGCACCAACATCCTCGACGGCGCCGTCACCGAGACCAAGGCCGCGGGCAGCACGGTGCTCCCCGGCGACAAGGCGTTCCTGCTCCACGACACCTGGGGCTTCCCGATCGACCTCACCCTCGAAATGGCCGCCGAGCAGGGCCTGTCGGTGGACGAGGACGGCTTCCGCCGGCTGATGAAGGAGCAGCGGGAGCGCGCCAAGGCCGACGCCCAGGCCAAGAAGCACGGCCACGCCGACATGTCGGCGTACCGCGAGATCGCCGACAAGTCCGGCTCCTCGGTCTTCACCGGCTACACCGACACCGAGGGCGAGTCCACCGTGGCCGGCCTGGTGGTCAACGGCGTCTCCGCCCCCGCCGCCCACGAGGGCGACGAGGTCGAGGTCGTGCTGGACCGCACGCCGTTCTACGCCGAGGGCGGCGGCCAACTCGCCGACACCGGCCGGATCAGGCTGGACAACGGCGCCGTCGTCGAGGTGCGCGACGTCCAGCAGCCGGTCCCCGGCGTCATCGTCCACAAGGGCGTGGTGCAGGTCGGCGAGGTGGTGCTCGGCGCCGCCGCGTACACCAGCATCGACATCAAGCGCCGCCGGGCCATCGCCCGCGCGCACAGCGCCACCCACCTCACCCACCAGGCGCTGCGCGACGCCCTGGGCCCGACCGCCGCGCAGGCCGGTTCGGAGAACTCCCCGGGCCGCTTCCGCTTCGACTTCGGCTCGCCGACCGCGGTGCCCGGCTCGGTCCTCACCGACGTCGAGCAGAAGATCAACGACGTGCTCTCCCGCGAACTCGACGTGCACGCCGAGGTCATGAGCATGGACGAGGCCAAGAAGCAGGGCGCCATCGCCGAGTTCGGCGAGAAGTACGGCGAGCGGGTCCGCGTGGTCACCATCGGCGACTTCTCCAAGGAGCTGTGCGGCGGCACGCACGTCCACAACACCGCCCAACTGGGCCTGGTGAAGCTGCTCGGCGAGTCCTCCATCGGCTCCGGCGTGCGCCGCGTCGAGGCCCTGGTCGGCGTGGACGCCTACAACTTCCTGGCCCGCGAGCACACCGTCGTCTCGCAGCTCACCGAGCTGGTCAAGGGGCGCCCGGAGGAGCTGCCGGAGAAGATCTCCGGTGTCCTGGCCAAGCTGAAGGACGCCGAGAAGGAGATCGAGAAGTTCCGCGCGGAGAAGGTGCTGCAGGCCGCGGCCGGGCTGGCCGAGGGCGCCAGGGACGTCCGCGGGGTGGCCCTGGTCGCCGCCCAGGTCCAGGACGGCACCTCCGCCGACGACCTGCGCAAGCTGGTCCTCGACGTGCGCGGCCGGATCCAGGGTGACCGCGCCGTCGTGGTGGCCCTGTTCACCGTCGCGGGCGGCCGCCCGCTGACCGTCATCGCCACCAACGAGGCCGCCCGCGAGCGCGGCATCAAGGCCGGCGACCTGGTCCGCACGGCCGCCAAGACGCTCGGCGGTGGTGGCGGCGGCAAGCCGGACGTCGCCCAGGGCGGTGGCCAGAACGCCGCCGCGGTGCCCGAGGCGATCGGTGCCGTCGAGCACCTCGTGGCCGAGGCGGCCTGACGGTCGTGAGTGAGATGCGACGCGGTCGCCGCATCGCCGTGGATGTCGGGGACGCCCGGATCGGGGTCGCCTCGTGCGACCCCGACGGGGTCCTCGCCACCCCCGTCGAGACCGTGCCGGGCCGGGACGTCCCGGCCGCGCACCGGCGGCTGAAGGCGATCGTCGAGGAGTACGAACCGCTGGAGGTCGTGGTCGGCCTGCCCCGTTCCCTCAGCGGGGGAGAGGGGCCCGCCGCGGCCAAGGTCCGGGCGTTCGCCCAGGAGTTGGCGCGGAACATCGCCCCCGTAGGGGTCCGGCTGGTGGACGAGCGGATGTCCACGGTCACCGCGACCCACGGGTTGCGGGCCTCCGGCGTCCGCAGCAAGAAGGGTCGCTCGGTGGTCGACCAGGCCGCCGCGGTGGTCATCCTCCAGAGCGCATTGGAGACCGAACGCACATCCGGGCGGGCGCCCGGGGAGCCCGTCGAAGTGGTCATCTGATCGCGGTACGGTAACGTTCCGCGGGTTGTGGCGGCGGTTCGAACGGCCGCGCGTGCAAAGCAGAGGCGGATCGGTTCCGCAGGCGCTGCCCGGACGGCACGCCCCGCCTCTCGTCTCTAGGGGATCGATGACCGAGTATGGCCGGGGCTACGGCTCCGAACCGTGGCACCCCGACGACCCGCTCTACGGAGACCGGGGCCCGTACGGAAGCCAGGAGCAGCAGCCCCAGTGGGCCGGGCAGCAGCCCGCCGGGTATCCCCAGGAGCAGTACCCCCAGCACGCCCAGCACCAGCAGTACCCGCAGCAGCAGTACCCGGCGGGGCACGGCGGTTGGGACGGCGCGCAGCCGCAGGCCGGCGGGCCGGCGTACGACCCCTACGGGCAGCACCCGCAGCCCGACCCGTACCTCCACCCCGACCAGGGCTACCCGCCCCCGCACCACACCGGTCAGCGCTACCCGGGCCAGGAGCTCTACGGCGCCCCGGACGGCTACGGGATCCAGGAGACCCAGCAACTGCCGGCCCAACAGGCCGCCCCGCAGCACGCGATGCCGGGGGCGCCCGATCCGCACCAGCAGTACGAGCAGGTGCCGCCGCAGGGGCCGGGCGGTCATCCGGAGGGGCCCGGCCCGCAACACCCGCAGGCCGGGCCCCCGTACGAGGACCCGGCGGCCGCCGGGGACGACTGGCGGGCGGTGCCGGACGCCGAGGAGCCGGAGCGCGGCCGCGCACCGGAACGCGACCATCCGTTCTTCGCCGACGCCCCGGGCGACGAGGACGCCGGCCGTGACGCCGAGGACGACCGGCGGTCCGGCCGCGAGCGCCGGGGCCGGAAGAACAAGCCGAACAAGCGCCGCAGCGGCACCGCCTGCCTGGTCGTGGTCCTGGCCCTGACCGGCGTCGTCGGTGGCGTGGGCTACTTCGGCTACGACTTCATCAAGCGCCACTTCATCTCCTCGCCCGACTACGAGGGCGAGGGCAGCGGCGACATCCAGGTGACCATCCCGGACGGCGTCCCGCTCTCCGAGATGGGCACGATCCTCGCCCGCGACGGTGTGATCAAGAGCGCCGGCGCGTTCACCGAGGCGGCCAACGACAACAACCAGTCGCGGAGCCTCCAGCCCGGCACGTACACCCTGCGCAAGCAGATGTCGGCCGCGGCCGCCATCCAGCTCATGCTGGACCCCAAGAGCCGCAACGGCCTGACGGTTCGGGAGGGGCTGCGGGCCGACGGGGTCTACGAACTGATCGACCAGAAGCTCAAGTTGAAGGCGGGCACCACCAAGGAAGTCGCCAAGACCCAGAGCAAGAACCTCGGACTGCCGTCCTGGGCCGACGACTCCCCGAAGATCAAGGACCCGCTGGAGGGCTTCCTCTACCCGTCGACCTACAGCGTCGGCGAGCACGCCAAGCCCGAGGACGTGCTCCGGGAGATGGTCTCGCGGGCCACCCAGGAATACCAGAAGTACGATCTCGAAACGAACGCCAAGAAATTCCACCTGGATTCCCCGCTCCAACTCCTCACCGTCGCGAGCCTCACCCAGGCCGAGGGCATGACGCACGACGACTTCCGGAAGATGGCCGCGGTCGTCTACAACCGACTGGCTCCGACCAACACGGCCACGAACCAGAAGCTGGAATTCGACTCGACGTTCAACTACCTCAAGAAGCAGAGCAAGATCGACATCAGCATCAAGGAGATCCGGAGCTACAACGACCCCTACAACACCTACTTCTACAAGGGGTTGCCGCCCGGACCGATCGGCAACCCCGGTGCGGAGGCGTTGCAGGCGACGATCAATCCGGACGACTCCGAGAAGTGGCTCTACTTCATCTCGTTGGACGGCAAGAAGACGGACTTCACCACGAATCTCACCGAATTCAACAAGCTCTACCGGCAATTCCAGCAGCAACAGGCACAGAAGAAGAACGGAAACTGAAGGCCAGGCCGTGTCCCACAGGTCCGACAACAAGAAGGCGGCGGTCCTCGGATCGCCCATCGCGCACTCCCTCTCGCCGGTCCTGCACCGCGCCGCCTATGACGAACTCGGGCTCACCGGCTGGGAGTACGGCCGCCACGAGGTCGACGAGGCCGCGCTCCCCGGCTTTCTGGAGCAGCTCGGCCCCGAGTGGGCCGGCCTCTCGCTGACCATGCCGCTCAAGCGCGCGGTGATCCCGTTGCTGGACGAGATCAGCCCCACCGCCGCCTCGGTCGAGGCGGTCAACACCGTCGTGTTCACCCCCGACGGGCGCCGCCGCGGCGACAACACCGACATCCCCGGCCTGCTCGCCGCGCTGCGCGAGCGCGGCGTCGAACGGGTCGAGCGCGCCGCCGTCCTGGGCGCCGGCGCCACCGCCTCCTCGGCGCTGGCCGCGCTCGCCCGGATCTGCACCGGTGAGGTCACCGCGTACGTGCGCAGCGCGGCCCGGGCCGACGAGATGCGCGGCTGGGGCGAACGGCTCGGCGTCGCGGTCCGCACCGCCCCCTGGGACGACGCCGCCGCGGCCTTCGAGGCGCCGCTGGTCATCGCCACCACCCCGGCCGGCAGCACCGATCCGCTCGCCGCCGCCGTCCCCGACCGGCCCGGCACCCTCTTCGACGTGCTCTACGAGCCCTGGCCGACCGCCCTGGCCGCCGCTTGGGCCGACCGCGGCGGTGCCGTCGTCGGCGGCCTGGACCTGCTGGTCCACCAGGCCGTCCTCCAGGTCGAGCAGATGACCGGCCGGGCGCCGGCGCCGCTGGCCGCGATGCGCCGGGCCGGCGAGGCGGCGCTGGCGGCCCGCTGACGGGTCCCGGGCGGTCCGCACCCTGGACGGGGCGCCGCCCGGCCACCGCGACGTGGGAGGATCGGAGCAGACACGCGGATGCGCGAACGATGAGCAGGACTGAGGAGCACCGTTGAGCAGGTTGCGCTGGCTGACGGCGGGGGAGTCGCACGGCCCCGCACTGGTGGCGACGCTGGAGGGCCTTCCCGCCGGCGTGCCGATCACCACGGAGATGGTGGCGGACGCCCTGGCCCGCCGCCGGCTCGGCTATGGCCGTGGTGCCCGGATGAAGTTCGAGCGCGACGAGGTCACCTTCCTCGGCGGCGTGCGGCACGGCCGGTCGCTGGGCTCCCCGGTGGCGATCATGGTCGGCAACACCGAGTGGCCCAAGTGGGAGCAGGTGATGGCGGCCGACCCGGTGGACGAGGCCGAACTCGCCGAGCTGGCCCGCAACGCCCCGCTGACCCGCCCCCGCCCCGGCCACGCCGACCTCGCCGGCATGCAGAAGTACGGCTTCGACGAGGCCCGTCCGATCCTGGAGCGCGCCTCCGCCCGCGAGACCGCCGCCCGGGTCGCCCTCGGCACCGTCGCCCGCTCCTTCCTCAAGGAGACCGCCGGCATCGAGATCGTCTCGCACGTGGTCGAACTGGCCGCCGCCAAGGCTCCCTACGGTGTCCTGCCCACCCCCGCCGACGTCGAGAAGCTGGACGCCGACCCGGTGCGCTGCCTGGACGCCGACGCGTCGAAGGCGATGGTCGCCGAGATCGACCAGGCCCACAAGGACGGCGACACCCTCGGCGGCGTCGTCGAGGTGCTGGCCTACGGCGTCCCGGTCGGCCTCGGCTCGCACGTCCACTGGGACCGCCGGTTGGACGCCCGGCTGGCCGCCGCCCTGATGGGCATCCAGGCCATCAAGGGCGTCGAGGTCGGCGACGGCTTCGACCTGGCGCGGGTGCCCGGCTCGAAGGCGCACGACGAGATCGTCGCCACGGACGAGGGCATCAGGCGCTCCTCCGGTCGCGCCGGCGGCACCGAGGGCGGCCTGAGCACCGGTGAACTCCTGCGCGTGCGGGCGGCGATGAAGCCGATCGCCACCGTGCCGCGGGCCCTGGCGACCATCGACGTCACCACCGGCGAGGCCACCAAGGCGCACCACCAGCGCTCCGACGTCTGCGCGGTCCCGGCCGCCGGCATCGTCGCCGAGGCGATGGTGGCGCTGGTGCTGGCCGACGCGGTGCTGGAGAAGTTCGGCGGCGACAGCGTCCCGGAGACCCGGCGCAACGTCCGCGGCTTCCTCGACAACCTGGCGATCAAGTGACCGCGCCCGTCGCCGTGTTGGTCGGTCCGCCCGGCGCCGGCAAGTCCACCGTGGGCGAACTGCTGGCCGACCGGCTGGGCGTTGGCTACCGCGACACCGACGCCGACATCGTCGCCACCGCCGGCAAGCCGATCTCCGAGATCTTCATCGAGGACGGTGAGCCGCACTTCCGCGCTCTGGAGCGGGAGGCGGTGCGTGCCGCCCTGGAGACCCACACGGGGGTGCTCTCGCTCGGCGGCGGCGCGATCATGGACGGGGAGACCCGGAAGCTGCTGACCGGCCTGCCGGTGGTCTTCCTGGACGTCGAACTCGCCGACGCCGTCAAGCGGGTGGGCCTGGACGCCCCCCGCCCGCTGCTCGCGGTCAACCCGCGCAAGCAGTGGCGCGAGCTGATGGAGCGGCGCCGCCCGCTCTACACCGAGGTCGCGCGCGCCGTGATCGCCACGGGGGAGCGGACCCCCGAGGACGTCGCCGCCGCGATCGTGGACGCTTTGGAGCTACGGCCGGCCGCGGACGCCGCGCGACCCGCCGGCAGGGAGGAACAGGCATGACGGAGCACGCCACCCGCATCCACGTCGGCGGGACCGCCGACACCGACCCCTACGAGGTCCTCGTCGGGCGGCAGTTGCTGGGCGAACTCCCCGGCCTGATCGGCACCCAGGCCAAGCGCGTCGCCGTGCTGCACCCGGAGGCGCTGGCCGCCACCGGCGAGGCGCTGCGCGAGGACCTGGCGGCCCAGGGCTACGAGGCGATCGCGGTCCAGCTCCCGAACGCCGAGGAGTCCAAGACCGTCGAGGTCGCCGCCTACTGCTGGAAGGCGCTGGGGCAGACCGGCTTCACCCGCACCGACGTGATCGTCGGCGTGGGCGGCGGCGCCACCACCGACCTGGCCGGCTTCGTCGCCGCCACCTGGCTGCGCGGGGTGCGCTGGGTCGCCGTCCCGACCACGGTGTTGGGCATGGTGGACGCCGCGGTCGGCGGCAAGACCGGCATCAACACCGCCGAGGGCAAGAACCTCGTCGGCGCCTTCCACCCGCCGGCCGGGGTGCTCTGCGACCTGGCCGCGCTCGACTCCCTCCCGGTCCACGACTACGTCTCCGGGCTGGCCGAGGTCATCAAGGCCGGCTTCATCGCCGACCCGGCGATCCTCGACCTGATCGAGGCGGACCCCGAGGGCGCCAAGCGCCCCGACGGGCCGCACACCGCCGAGCTGATCGAGCGGGCGATCCGGGTCAAGGCCGAGGTGGTCTCCGCCGACCTCAAGGAGTCCGGCCTGCGGGAGATCCTCAACTACGGCCACACCCTCGGGCACGCCATCGAGAAGAACGAGCGCTACAACTGGCGGCACGGCGCCGCGGTCTCCGTCGGCATGGTCTTCGCCGCCGAACTCGGCCGGATCGCCGGCCGGTTGGACGACGCCACCGCCGACCGGCACCGCGCCGTCCTGGCCTCCGTCGGACTGCCGCTGACCTACCGCGGCGACCAGTGGCCCAAGCTGCTGGAGACGATGAAGGTCGACAAGAAGTCCCGCGGCGACCGGCTCCGCTTCATCGTCCTGGACGGCCTGGCCAAGCCGACCGTCCTGGAGAGCCCGGACCCGGCGATGCTGCTCGCCGCGCACGCGGAGATCGCCCAGTGACCCGCCGGGTGCTGGTCCTCAACGGCCCCAACCTCGGCCGGCTGGGCTCCCGCGAGCCCGACGTCTACGGCGCCACCTCCTACGCCGGGCTGGTCGCCGAGTGCGCCCGGCTCGGCAAGGAGCTGGGCTTCGAGGTCGAGGTGCGGGAGACCAACGACGAGGGCGAGCTGGTCCGTTGGCTGCACGAGGCCGCCGACGGCGCGCTCCCGGTCGTCATCAACCCCGGTGCGTTCACGCACTACTCGTACGCGATGCGGGACGCGGCGGCGCAGCGCACCGCCCCGCTGATCGAGGTGCACATCTCCAACCCGTACGCCCGCGAGGAGTTCCGCCACACCTCGGTCATCGCGGCCGTGGCCAGCGGCACCGTCGCCGGTTTCGGCATCGGCTCGTACCGGCTGGCGCTGCGCGCCCTCGCCGAGGAACTGGACGGCTGACCGCCGCCCCGTTCGGACATCCGCGCCCTCGCCCGTTCATTCGACGGACCCCGGGGGTAGGAAGACCTCCCGGCAGCAGCCGGGGGAGTACGGTTCACCGCAGCACCACCGGCGGGGCGCCAACGACCCGTGCCCGCCCCGCAGTTGTCGCTGGCGCACCGGGCCACGAGCCCGGTGCGCCGCCCCGCACCACGTCGACCGCACGAGACGGAGAGCCACCGGATGCAGTACGCAGTGGGGGCTCCGCTGCCACCGCCCCGCGGCCCGCTTCACACCACCGGCGCCGGCATGACCATGAACTGGACGCCCCACCCCGGCCCACTCCACCCGCCGGGCACCCCGCACGCCCCCGCGGTCCCACCGCCCCCGCCAGCCCCACCGGCACCCGCCGCCCCCGGCCAGGGCTGGCCCGCCCCCGCACCGCACCAGGCCCCGCACAGCGGGGACGTCACCGGCCACGTCCCGTTGCCCCCCGGCGCCCCCGTCCCGCTCCCCAGCCCGCCGCCCGGCAGCGCCGCCCCCGACGCCTCGCAGACCGCCGTCGCGGTGCTGCTGATCGGCCCGGCCGGCGCCGGCAAGACCAGCGTCGCCCGCCACTGGGCCGACACCCGACGGGTGCCGACCGCGCACATCAGCCTCGACGACGTCCGCGAGTGGGTCCGCTCCGGCTTCGCCGACCCGCAGTCCGGCTGGAACGACAACTCCGAGGCCCAGTACCGCCTCGCCCGCCGCACCTGCGGATTCGCCGCCCGCAACTTCCTCGCCAACGGCATCTCCTGCATCCTCGACGACGCCGTCTTCCCGGACCGCCCGGTCGTCGGCCTCGGCGGTTGGAAGCGCCACGTGGGCCCGGGACTGCTGCCGATAGTCCTGCTCCCGGGCCTGGAGGTCGTCCTGGAGCGCAACGCCCGGCGCTCCGGCAACCGCCGCCTCTCCGACGAGGAGGTGGCCCGCATCCACGGCCGGATGGCCGGCTGGTACGGCTCCGGCCTGCCGATCATCGACAACTCCCAGCACGACGTCGCCACCACCGTGCGCGCCCTCGACGAGGTCGTCGCCGGCAGCATCGCCAGCCCGCCGAGCTGGTAACCGCGCCCTTCCCCCGGGCGGCGCTCTCGAACGGCCGCCCCGGGACAGCGGTCGTACGCTGGCGATATGTCCGAGTTGTACGCGGTCCGACGCGCGCGGCTGCGCGACCGCTGCGCAGCAACCGGAAGCACCGCCGCACTGATCTCGCGCCCCGCCAACGTCCGCTACCTCACCGGCTGCACCCCGCCCGGAGCGGCCCTGCTGCTCGGCCCCGGTGACGATGTCCTGCTCTGCGGCCGCCCGTTGACCGGTGACCCCACCGAGGGACGGCCCGCCGACGACGTCCGGACCTCGGTGCTGCCCGCCCGCGGCGGCGACCCCGTCGTGGCCGCCGCCGGCCTCGCGACCAAGGAGGGCGCCAGGACCCTCGCGGTGGAGGAGCACCACCTCACCGTCACCCGCCACCGGGCACTCGCCCACGTCGCCCCCGGCCTGCGCCTCACCGACCTGGCCTGCGCCGTCGAGGCGCAGCGGCTGGTCAAGGACGACGACGAGATCGCCTGCCTGCGGATCGCCGCCGAGATCAGCGACCAGGCGCTGGGCGAACTCCTGGAGTCGATCCTGGTCGGCCGCACCGAACGGCACCTCGCGCTGGAGCTGGAGCGCCGCCTGGTCGACCACGGCGCGGACGGCCCGGCCTTCCCGACCTCCGTCGCCACCGGCCCGAACTCCGGCCGCGCCGGGCACCTGCCCTCCGACCGCCGCGTCGAGGAGGGCGACTTCCTCACCGTCAACCTGGGCGCCAACTACCGCGGCTACCGCTGCGAGATCGGTCGGACCTTCGTCATCGGCACCACCCCGGCGGACTGGCAGATCGACCTCTACGACCTGGTCTTCGCGGCCCAGAAGGCCGGCCGGGAGGCGCTGGCACCGGGCGTGGAGTGCCACGAAGTGGACCGGGTGGCCCGTCAGATCCTGGAGACCGCGGGCCACGGCGACGGCCTCGGACCGTGGACCGGGCACGGTGTCGGACTGGAAATCGACGAGGACCCTCAGTTGTCACCCGGAGCCATGGGTAAACTGGACGCTTGCGTGCCGGTCACCGTCGAGCCAGGGGTCCACATCCCGGGCCGTGGGGGTGTCCGGATCGACGACACCCTCGTCGTCCGCCCCGAGGCGGACGGCGGACCCGAGCTACTCACGATCACGACCAAGGAGCTGCTCGCCCTCTGAGCCACCGGGCTCGTTGCGGGCGGTTCCGCGGTACCCACCACCTGTCCAGGAGATTCCGCAACCGTGGCTTCCACGAACGACCTCAAGAACGGCATGGTGCTCAAGCTCGAAGGCGGCCAGCTCTGGTCCGTCGTCGAGTTCCAGCACGTCAAGCCCGGTAAGGGCCCGGCCTTCGTCCGCACCAAGCTCAAGCACGTGCTCTCCGGCAAGGTGGTGGACAAGACCTTCAACGCCGGCACCAAGGTCGAGACGGCGACCGTCGACAAGCGCGGCATGCAGTTCTCGTACATGGACGGCGACTACTTCGTCTTCATGGACATGGACACCTACGACCAGCTCCACATCGACCGTCAGACCGTCGGTGACGCCGCCAACTTCCTGCTGGAGGGCTTCGAGGCGGTCGTCGCGCAGAACGAGGGCCAGGTCCTCTACGTCGAGCTGCCGGCCGCGGTCGAGCTCGTCATCAAGGAGACCGAGCCGGGCGTCCAGGGTGACCGCTCCACCGGCGGCACCAAGCCCGCGACCCTGGAGACCGACTACGAGATCCAGGTGCCGCTCTTCATCACCACCGGTGAGAAGATCAAGGTCGACACCCGTACCGGCGACTACCTCGGCCGGGTGAACAGCTAACCGTGGCTGCCCGCACCAAGGCCCGTAAGCGCGCCTTCCAGATCCTCTTCGAGGCCGACCAGCGCGGTGCCGACGTGCAGTCCGTGCTCGCGGACTGGATGCGCCACGCCCGGACCGACCCGCGTCAGCCGCCCGTGCACGAGTACACCCTGGAGCTGGTCGAGGGGTACGCGGAGCGCGTCGCCCGCATCGACGAGTTGATCTCCACCTACTCCGTCGACTGGGACCTGGACCGGATGCCGGCGGCCGACCGCTCGATCCTCCGGCTCGGCGCCTACGAGCTGCTGTGGGTGGACGGTACGCCGGACGCGGTGGCGATCGACGAGGCCGTGCAGTTGGCCAAGGAGTTCTCCACGGACGATTCCCCGGCCTTCGTCAACGGCCTGCTGGCCCGCTTCAAGGAGCTGAAGCCGGGGCTGCGCCGCGAGGACGCACGCTGAGCCGGTCCGGCCGGCCGGTGACCGGCTGACCGGACCCCAGGCACGACGAGGGGCCCGGGAGCGATTCTCATCGCTCCCGGGCCCCTCGTCCGTCTGTTCCCGTCGCCGGCCCTCTCGGGGGTCTCCAGGGGCCCCAACGACGACCGCCGCCCCGGGCGGCGGCCCGGAGCGGCGGTACGTTTCTGCGTAGAAAGCGCGGGCCCTGGCGCCCGTCAGATCTCCTCGTGCTGCACGGCCCGACGGGCGTCCGCGTCCAGCACGCCCCAGCTGATGAGCTGCTCGGTGAGCACCGAGGGCGACTGGTCGTAGATCACCGCGAGGGTGCGCAGGTCGTCCTGGCGGATCGAGAGGACCTTGCCGTTGTAGTCACCGCGCTGGCTCTGGATGGTGGCGGCGTAACGCTGGAGCGGGCCGGCCTTCTCCTGCGGGACATGGGCCAGGCGCTCCAGGTCCAGCACCAGCTTCGGCGGCGGCTCGGCGGCGCCGCCCGGCGTCGTGCCCGGCAGCAGTTCCTGCACCGGCACGCCGTAGAAGTCAGCCAGCTCGGCGAGGCGCTGTACGGTCACGGCACGGTCGCCGCGCTCGTAAGACCCCACCACCACGGCCTTCCAGCGGCCCTGGGACTTCTCCTCGACGCCATGGAGAGAGAGGCCCTGCTGGGTACGGATGGCGCGGAGCTTGGCCCCGAGCTGTTTAGCGTATTCGCTGGACATAAAGCTCCCCAGACGGCTGTATCGACATGCGGCTCCGCCGCGTGGCTGGTAACTCACTGTGAGGTTACGCAGCGTAATCTGACTTCGTCAAGCCGAATGGGCCAGACCCTCACCCGTCAGGGGGGTGTACGGGTTCCAAAGCGCCTCCTGATAGCCTTAGGGCCGTAATTTCGACGTCCTTTAAAGTCCGTCCCGTGAGGCGGAGAAGGAGGTCCGTTTCGTATGGACGCACGCAGTTCCGACGCGAGAACCCAATCGCCCGCGCGCCCGGTGCTCGAAGGCCCGGACATCGCGCGGATGCTCACCCGTATCGCCCACGAAATCGTCGAGCGCGCCAAGGGCGCGGACGACGTGGTGCTCCTGGGAATCCCCACCCGCGGCGTCTTCCTCGCCCGGCGGCTGGCCGCCAAGCTGGAAGAGGTCACCGGCCGCGCCATTCCGGTCGGCTCGCTCGACATCACGATGTACCGCGACGACCTGCGGCTGGGCCCCGCCCGCACGCTGGGTCGCACGGAGATCCCCGGTGACGGCATCGAGGGCCGGCTGGTCCTCCTCGTCGACGACGTGCTCTTCTCCGGGCGCACCATCCGGGCCGCCCTGGACGCCCTCGGCGACATCGGGCGCCCGCGCGCCGTGCAGCTCGCCGTCCTGGTCGACCGCGGCCACCGCGAGCTGCCCATCCGCGCCGACTACGTGGGCAAGAACCTCCCCACCTCGCTGCGGGAAGCGGTCAAGGTCCAGCTCACCGAGGAGGACGGCCGCGACGCCGTGCTGCTCGGCCTGCGCTCCACCACGCCCCGCCCCGGCGACGCCGAGTCCGCGGAAGCCGAGCGAGAAGCTCCGGCCGGCGGGCGCTGACGCCGCACGCGTACGGACCCGGTGACCCCGGGCCGACAGTCATGCCCGCTCGACGGACATTCCCGTACACCTCCCTCACCCCCGGAGAAACCGGATGAAGCGTCACCTCATCTCGGCCGCCGATCTCACGCGGGACGACGCCGTGCTGATCCTCGACACCGCCGAGGAAATGGCCCGGGTCGCCGACCGGCCGATCAAGAAACTGCCCGCCCTCCGCGGACGCACCGTCTGCAACCTCTTCTTCGAGGACTCGACCCGGACCCGGATCTCGTTCGAGGCCGCCGAGAAGCGGCTCTCCGCGGACGTCATCAACTTCGCCGCCAAGGGCTCCAGCGTCTCCAAGGGCGAGTCCCTCAAGGACACCGCCCAGACGCTGGAGGCGATGGGCGTCGACGCCGTCGTCATCCGGCACGGCGCCTCCGGCGCCCCCTACCGGCTGGCCACCTCCGGCTGGATCGACGCCCCCGTCATCAACGCCGGCGACGGCACCCACCAGCACCCCACCCAGGCCCTGCTGGACGCCTTCACCATGCGGCGCCGGCTGGTCGGCCCGGACGCCGGGCTCGGCCGGGACCTCGACGGCAGGCGCATCACCATCGTCGGCGACGTGCTGCACAGCCGGGTGGCCCGCTCCAACGTGGACCTGCTGCACACCCTCGGCGCCGAGGTCACCCTCGTCGCGCCGCCCACCCTCGTACCGGTCGGCGTCGAGACCTGGCCGTGCGAGGTCTCCTACGACCTCGACGCCGTGCTGCCCAAGTCGGACGCGGTGATGATGCTGCGGGTCCAGCGGGAGCGGATGAACGCGGCCTTCTTCCCGACCGAGCGGGAGTACTCGCGCCGCTACGGCCTGGACGGCGACCGGATGGCGCGGATGCCCGAGCACGCCCTCGTGATGCACCCCGGCCCGATGGTCCGCGGCATGGAGATCACCGCCGAGGTCGCCGACTCCGACCGCTGCACGGTCATCGAGCAGGTCGCCAACGGCGTCTCGATCCGCATGGCCGTGCTCTACCTGCTGCTCGGCGGCAACGAGCCCGCCCGCCCGTCGCCCACCACCACCCTTGGATCGAGGCGCTCCGCGCCCACCTCCGAATCCCGTACCGAGGAGAAGTAAGACCATGAGCAAGATCCTGATCCGCGGTGCGAAGGTGCTCGGCGGTGCGCCCCGGGACGTGTTGATCGACGGCGAGACCATCGAGGCCATCGGCACCGGGCTGTCCGCCGAGGGCGCCGACGTGATCGAGGCCGACGGGAAGATCCTGCTGCCCGGCCTGGTGGACCTGCACACCCACCTGCGCGAGCCGGGCCGCGAGGACTCCGAGACGGTGCTGACCGGCACCCGGGCCGCGGCCAGCGGCGGCTTCACCGCAGTGTTCGCCATGGCCAACACCTTCCCGGTCGCCGACACCGCCGGCGTCGTCGAGCAGGTCTACCGGCTCGGCAAGGACCACGGCTACTGCGACGTGCAGCCCATCGGCGCCGTCACCGTCGGCCTGGAGGGCAGGAAGCTGGCGGAACTCGGCGCGATGCACGAGTCGGCGGCCGGCGTCACGGTCTTCTCCGACGACGGCAAGTGCGTCGACGACGCGGTGATCATGCGGCGGGCCCTGGAGTACGTGAAGGCGTTCGGCGGCGTCGTCGCCCAGCACGCCCAGGAGCCGCGGCTGACCGAGGGCGCCCAGATGAACGAGGGTGTCGTCTCGGCCGAGTTGGGGCTGGGCGGCTGGCCGGCCGTCGCCGAGGAGTCGATCATCGCCCGGGACGTGCTGCTCGCCGAGCACGTCGGCTCCCGGGTGCACATCTGCCACCTGTCGACCGCCGGCAGCGTCGAGATCGTCCGGTGGGCCAAGTCCCGCGGCATCGACGTGACCGCCGAGGTCACCCCGCACCACCTGCTGCTCACCGACGAGTTGGTGCGCAGCTACAACCCGGTCTACAAGGTCAACCCGCCGCTGCGCACCGAGCGCGACGTCATGGCGCTGCGCGAGGCCCTCGCCGACGGCACGATCGACATCGTCGCCACCGACCACGCCCCGCACCCGCACGAGGACAAGGACTGCGAGTGGGCCGCGGCCGCGATGGGCATGGTGGGCCTGGAGACCGCGCTGTCGGTCGTCCAGCACACCATGGTCGAGACCGGGCTGCTGGACTGGGCCGGCGTCGCCGACCGGATGTCCGCCACCCCGGCGCGGATCGGGTCGCTGCCCGGCCAGGGACGCCCCATCGCCGCCGGTGAGCCCGCCAACCTCACCCTGCTCGATTCCGCTTACCGTGGAGAGGTGGACCCCGCGGGCTTCGCCTCCCGCAGCCGCAACACCCCCTACGAGGGCCGTGAGCTGCCGGGACGCGTCACCCACACCTTCCTGCGGGGCCGCGCAACGGTCGTCGACGGGAAGCTCGCGTGACTCCTCAACTCATCCCCCTGGCCGCGGCGCAGCACTCCGCCCCGGTCACCGACTGGTCCGGGCGCATCGCCTGGGTCGTCGGCCTCCTGGTCTTCGTCGTCTTCGTCTACTGGCTGATGCGCCAGGGCTGGAAGTGGCGCGGCACCCTCCAGGGCGACCTGCCGGAGCTGCCGTCCGCCCCCGCCGACGCGGGCGAGGCCCACCTCACCCTCAGCGGCCGCTACCACGGCTCGACCACCGCCGGGCAGTGGCTCGACCGGATCGTCGCCCACGGCCTGGGCACCCGCAGCCGCGTCGAACTGACCCTGACCGACCGGGGCCTGGTCGTCGAACGGCCCGGCGCCACGGACTTCTTCGTCCCGGCCGCCGCGCTGCGCGGCGCCCGCCTCGACAAGGGCATCGCCGGCAAGGTCCTCCCGGAGGGCGGCCTGCTGGTCGTCACCTGGGAGCACGGCGACAAGCAGATCGACTCCGGATTCCGCTCCGACCGGGCCGAGGAGCACCCGGCCTGGGTCGCGGCCCTGGACCGGCTCAGCAGCGAGCACACCACCGAGCACACCGAAACGGAAGGCGCACGATGACGACCTCCACCAAGGGGACCGCCAAGATCCCCGCCGTACTCGTCCTGGAGGACGGCCGCACCTTCCGCGGCCGCGCCTACGGGGCCGTGGGGGAGACCTTCGGCGAGGCGGTGTTCTCCACCGGCATGACCGGCTACCAGGAGACGCTGACCGACCCCTCCTACCACCGCCAGGTGGTCGTCATGACCGCCCCGCACGTCGGCAACACCGGCGTGAACGACGAGGACCCCGAGTCCCGGCGGATCTGGGTCTCCGGATACGTCGTCCGCGACCCCGCCCGGATCCCGTCCAACTGGCGCTCCCGCCGCTCCCTCGACGAGGAGCTGCGCCGCCAGGGCGTCGTCGGCATCAGCGGCATCGACACCCGGGCGCTCACCCGTCACCTGCGCGAGCGCGGGGCGATGCGGGTCGGGATCTTCTCCGGCAACGCGCTGCCCGACGAGGGCACCATGCTCGCCGAGGTCCGTCAGCAGCCCGAGATGCAGGGCGCCGACCTCTCCGCGCAGGTCGCCACCGAGGAGGCGTACGTCGTCCCGGCCCTCGGTGCCAAGAAGTTCACCGTCGCCGCGATCGACCTCGGCATCAAGGGCATGACCCCGCACCGGATGGCCGAGCGCGGCATCGAGGTGCACGTCCTGCCGGCCACCGCCACCGCCGAGGACGTCTACGCGGTCAACCCCGACGGCGTGTTCTTCTCCAACGGGCCGGGCGACCCGGCCACCGCCGACCACGCGGTCTCGGTGATGCGCGAGGTGCTCTCCCGGAAGACCCCGCTGTTCGGCATCTGCTTCGGCAACCAGATCCTGGGCCGGGCGCTGGGCTTCGGCACGTACAAGCTCAAGTACGGGCACCGCGGCATCAACCAGCCGGTGCAGGACCGTACGACCGGCAAGGTCGAGATCACCGCGCACAACCACGGGTTCGCCGTGGATGCGCCGCTCGACAAGGTCTCCGACACCCCCTTCGGCCGCGCCGAGGTCACCCACGTCTGCCTCAACGACAACGTGGTGGAGGGGCTCCAGCTCCTGGACCAGCCGGCCTTCAGCGTGCAGTACCACCCCGAGGCGGCCGCCGGCCCGCACGACGCCGCGTACCTCTTCGACCGCTTCACGTCTTTGATGAACACCGTCCTGATGGAGGGCCAGCGTGCCTAAGCGCACCGATATCCAGTCCGTCCTGGTCATCGGCTCCGGCCCGATCGTCATCGGTCAGGCCGCCGAGTTCGACTACTCCGGCACCCAGGCTTGCCGGGTCCTCAAGTCCGAGGGCCTGCGCGTCATCCTGGTCAACTCCAACCCGGCCACGATCATGACCGACCCGGAGATCGCCGACGCCACCTACGTCGAGCCGATCACCCCGGAGTTCGTCGAGAAGATCATCGCCAAGGAGCGCCCCGACACCCTGCTGCCGACCCTCGGCGGCCAGACGGCGCTCAACACCGCCATCTCGCTGCACGAGGCCGGCACCCTCGACAAGTACGGCGTCGAGCTGATCGGCGCCAACGTCGAGGCGATCAACAAGGGCGAGGACCGCGACCTGTTCAAGGAGGTCGTCAAGGCGGTCAACGCCAAGATCGGCCACGGCGAGTCCGCCCGCTCGGTGATCTGCCACTCCATGGACGACGTCCTCAAGGGCGTGGAGGAGCTCGGCGGTTACCCGGTCGTGGTCCGCCCGTCCTTCACCATGGGCGGCGCCGGCTCCGGCTTCGCCCACGACGAGGAGGAGCTGCGCCGGATCGCCGGCCAGGGCCTGACGCTCTCGCCGACCACCGAGGTGCTCCTGGAGGAGTCCATCCTCGGGTGGAAGGAGTACGAGCTGGAGCTGATGCGCGACAAGCACGACAACGTCGTGGTCGTCTGCTCCATCGAGAACTTCGACCCGATGGGCGTGCACACCGGCGACTCGATCACCGTCGCGCCGGCGATGACGCTCACCGACCGGGAGTACCAGATCCTCCGGGACATCGGCATCGCGGTGATCCGCGAGGTCGGTGTGGACACCGGCGGCTGCAACATCCAGTTCGCGGTCAACCCCGAGGACGGCCGGGTCATCGTCATCGAGATGAACCCCCGGGTCTCCCGCTCCTCCGCCCTGGCCTCCAAGGCCACCGGCTTCCCGATCGCGAAGATCGCCGCCAAGCTGGCCGTCGGCTACACCCTGGACGAGATCCCGAACGACATCACCCGGGAGACCCCGGCGTCGTTCGAGCCGACCCTCGACTACGTCGTCGTCAAGGTGCCGCGGTTCGCCTTCGAGAAGTTCCCGGCCGCCGACGCCACCCTCACCACCACCATGAAGTCGGTCGGCGAGGCGATGGCCATCGGCCGCAACTTCACCGAGGCGCTCAACAAGGCGCTGCGCTCGCTGGAGAAGAAGGGCAGCCAGTTCGACTTCACCGGCGAGCCCGGCGAGAAGGCGGAGCTGCTGGAGCGGGCCGAGGTCCCCACCGACGGCCGGATCAACACCGTGATGGCCGCGATCCGGGCCGGTGCCACCCCGCAGGAGGTCTTCGACGCCACCAAGATCGACCCGTGGTTCGTCGACCAGCTCTTCCTGATCAAGGAGGTCGCGGACGAGGTCGCGGCCGCCGACAAGCTGGACCCGGATGTCCTTGCGGAAGCAAAGCGCCACGGCTTCTCCGACACCCAGATCGCCGCCCTCCGCGGCCTGCGCGAGGAGGTCGTCCGCGAGGTCCGGCACGCCCTCGGCCTCCGTCCGGTCTACAAGACGGTCGACACCTGCGCCGCCGAGTTCGCCGCCCGCACCCCGTACTTCTACTCGTCCTACGACGAGGAGACCGAGGTCGCGCCGCGCGAGAAGCCCGCGGTGATCATCCTGGGCTCCGGCCCCAACCGCATCGGCCAGGGCATCGAGTTCGACTACTCCTGCGTCCACGCCAGCTTCGCGCTCAGCGACGCCGGCTACGAGACCGTGATGGTCAACTGCAACCCGGAGACCGTCTCCACCGACTACGACACCTCCGACCGGCTCTACTTCGAGCCGCTCACCCTGGAGGACGTGCTGGAGATCGTGCACGCCGAGCAGGCGGCCGGGCCGGTCGCCGGCGTCATCGTCCAGCTCGGCGGCCAGACCCCGCTCGGCCTGGCGCAGGCGCTCAAGGACAACGGCGTGCCGATCGTGGGCACGTCGCCCGAGGCGATCGACCTCGCCGAGGAGCGCGGCGCGTTCGGCCGGGTGCTGACCGAGGCCGGGCTGCCGGCCCCCAAGTACGGCACCGCCTTCTCCTTCGACGAGGCCAAGACGATCGCCGCCGAGATCGGCTACCCGGTCATGGTCCGCCCGTCCTACGTCCTCGGCGGCCGCGGCATGGAGATCGTCTACGACGAGCCCTCGCTGGCCGAGTACCTCCAGCGGCACGCCGGTCTGATCGACCAGCACCCGGTGCTGATCGACCGGTTCCTCGACGACGCCATCGAGATCGACGTCGACGCCCTCTACGACGGCCACGAGCTCTACCTCGGCGGCGTCATGGAGCACATCGAGGAGGCCGGCATCCACTCCGGCGACTCCGCCTGCGCGCTGCCTCCGATCACCCTCGGTGGCTTCGACATCAAGCGGCTGCGGGCCTCAACGGAGGCCATCGCCAAGGGGGTTGGCGTCCGCGGCCTGATCAACATCCAGTTCGCGATGGCCGGCGACATCCTCTACGTCCTGGAGGCCAACCCGCGCGCCTCGCGGACCGTGCCGTTCACCTCGAAGGCCACCGCGGTGCCGCTGGCCAAGGCCGCCGCCCGGATCTCGCTGGGCGCCACCATCGCCGAGCTGCGCGCCGAGGGCATGCTGCCCCGGACCGGGGACGGCGGCACGCTGCCGCTGGACGCCCCGATCTCCGTCAAGGAGGCGGTCCTGCCCTGGTCGCGCTTCCGGGACCGCTCCGGCCGCGGCGTGGACACCATCCTCGGTCCGGAGATGCGCTCCACCGGCGAGGTCATGGGCATCGACTCGGTCTTCGGCACGGCCTACGCCAAGTCGCAGTCCGGCGCCTACGGCGCGCTGCCCACCAAGGGCCGGGCATTCGTCTCCGTCGCCAACCGCGACAAGCGCACGATGATCTTCCCCGCCCGCGAGCTGGTCGCCCACGGCTTCGAGCTGCTGGCCACCTCCGGCACCGCCGAGGTGCTGCGCCGCAACGGCATCAAGACCACCGTGGTGCGCAAGCACTCCGAGGGCGAGGGTCCGGCCGGCGAGAAGACCATCGTCCAGCTCATCCACGACGGCGAGGTCGACCTGATCGTCAACACCCCCTACGGGACCGGCGGTCGGCTCGACGGCTACGACATCCGCACCGCCTCCGTGGCGCGCGGCATCCCCTGCCTGACCACGGTCCAGGCGCTGGCCGCCGCCGTCCAGGGCATCGAGGCGATGTCCCGGGGTGACGTCGGGGTGCGCTCCCTCCAGGAGCACGCCAGGCACCTGACGGCGGCCCGCGAGGAGTGAGGCCGAAGAGGGGGACACCACAGCGGTGTCCCCCTCTTCGTGAGCCCGCCCACCCCCTCCCGTAAGGCCACCACCCCCATGTACCGCCTGTTCTTCCAGCTCTTCTTCCAGCGCATGGACCCCGAGAAGGCCCACCACCTGGCCTTCCGCTGGATCCGCCGGGCCGCGCGCGTCCCGGTGCTGCGCACCTTCGTCGCGGCCGTCCTGGCCCCCCGCCACAAGGAGCTGCGCACCGAGGCCCTGGGCCGCCGGATGCACGGCCCGTTCGGCCTGGCCGCCGGCTTCGACAAGAACGCCGTCGCCATCGACGGGATGGCCATGCTCGGCTTCGACCACGTCGAGATCGGCACGGTCACCGCCCAGCCGCAGCCCGGCAACCCCAAGAAGCGGCTCTTCCGGCTCGTCCCCGACCGCGCGCTGATCAACCGGATGGG
Organism: Streptomyces sp. NPDC090442; assembly: GCF_044769405.1. Classification (NCBI taxonomy): domain Bacteria; kingdom Bacillati; phylum Actinomycetota; class Actinomycetes; order Kitasatosporales; family Streptomycetaceae; genus Streptomyces; species Streptomyces sp. NPDC090442. The sequence continues at coordinate 30,669 of NZ_JBIVXW010000043.1, read as the reverse complement.
CTTCAACAACGACGGCTCGGCGGCGGTCGCCGCCCGCCTGGCCGCCCGGAACCCGGTCTTCCGGACCACCGTCGGCGTCAACATCGGCAAGACCAAGGTCGTGCCGGAGGCCGAGGCGGTCGCCGACTACGTCACCTCCACCGAGCGCCTGGCCCGGCACGCCGACTACCTGGTCGTCAACGTCTCCTCGCCGAACACCCCGGGGCTGCGCAACCTCCAGGCCACGGACCACCTGCGCCCGCTGCTCACCGCGGTCCGCGAGGCCGCCGACCGCACGGTCACCGACCGCCGCGTGCCGCTCCTGGTCAAGATCGCCCCCGACCTGGCCGACGAGGACGTCGACGCGGTCGCCGACCTCGCCCTGGAGCTGGGCCTGGACGGCATCATCGCCACCAACACCACCATCGCCCGCGAGGGCCTGGGCCTGACCTCCGACCCGGAGCTGGTCGCCGAGACCGGCGGCCTGTCCGGCGCGCCCGTCAAGGAGCGCTCCCTGGAGGTCCTGCGCCGCCTGTACGCCCGGGTCGGCGACCGGATCACCCTGATCGGCGTCGGCGGCGTCGAGACCGCCGAGGACGCCTGGCAGCGCATCCTCGCCGGCGCCACCCTCGTCCAGGGCTACAGCGCCTTCATCTACCAGGGCCCGTTCTGGTGCCGCGCGATCCACCAGGGGCTGGCCGCGCGGCTGCGCACCAGCCCGTACGCCACCCTCGCCGACGCGGTCGGCGCCGACCACAAGCAGGTGACCCGGTGAGTCTGGACCCCTTCGGCGCCCGTCTCCGCCGCGCCATGGACGAGCGCGGCCCGCTCTGCGTCGGCATCGACCCGCACGCGTCGCTGCTGGCCGACTGGGGCCTGAACGACGACGTGGCGGGCCTGGCCCGGTTCACCCGGACCGTCGTCGAGGCGCTCGGCGAGCAGGTCGCGGTCTTCAAGCCGCAGTCGGCCTTCTTCGAGCGGTTCGGCTCGCGCGGCATCGCGGTCCTGGAGACCGCCGTCGAGGAGGCCCGGGACCGTGGTGCACTGATCCTGATGGACGCCAAGCGCGGCGACATCGGTTCCACCATGGGCGCCTACGCCGAGGCGTTCCTGCGCCCGGACTCCCCGCTGTTCTCGGACGCGCTCACGCTCTCCCCGTACCTCGGCTACGGCTCGCTGGGGCCGGCCGTGGACCTGGCGCGACAGAGCGGCGCCGGGCTCTTCGTGCTGGGCCTGACCTCCAACCCGGAGGGCGCGGAGGTCCAGCGGGCGGTCCGCGAGGACGGCCGCACGGTCGCCGCCACGATGCTCGGCCACCTCGCCACCGAGAACGCCGGGGCGGAGCCGCTGGGCTCCTTCGGCGCGGTCGTCGGCGCCACGCTCGGCGATCTCTCCGCGTTCGACCTGGCGATCAACGGCCCGCTGCTGGCCCCCGGCATCGGTGCGCAGGGCGCCACCCCCGCGGACCTGCCCACGGTCTTCGGCGGGACGGTCCGCAACGTGGTCCCGAGCGTCAGCCGGGGGGTGCTCAAGCACGGCCCGGACACCGGCGCACTGCGCGCGGCGGCGGCCCGGTTCGCCGACGAAGTGCGCGCGGCGGTTGCATAACGAGGTCAGTTAGTCCCGAAATGTCCTGGTCAGCAGAGTCTGACCAGGACTTTTCGTCTGTTCTCGCTGACTGGAGCGCCATCGGCCGCTAGTCTCCGTCGAGAGCACTGCACGTAAGCGCGTTGCTCGTTGCTCCGTTGTGACGGGGCGACTAGGTTCCACACCGGTCCGTATCCGACAGTTCGACATCCGAGGTGACGTAGGCGTGGCTCTTCCGCCCCTTACCCCTGAACAGCGCGCTGCCGCGCTCGAAAAGGCCGCCGCGGCTCGCCGGGAGCGCGCCGAGGTCAAGAATCGGCTCAAGCACTCCGGAGCCTCCCTCCACGAGGTCATCCAGCAGGGCCAGAAGAACGATGTCATCGGCAAGATGAAGGTCTCCGCCCTCCTGGAGTCCCTGCCCGGCGTCGGCAAGGTCCGCGCGAAGCAGATCATGGAGCGGCTCGGCATCTCCGAGAGCCGCCGCGTCCGCGGTCTGGGCTCGAACCAGATCGCATCGCTGGAGCGCGAGTTCGGTAGCACTGGTTCCTGAGTTTCTCGGCACTGCCGGGTAGCTGGAATAATCGCTGCATGAGTTCAGCAGTCTCCCGGGGGTCCGCCCCCGTACCCCCGGCCAGACAACCGCGCCTGACCGTGCTCTCCGGCCCCTCGGGGGTCGGCAAGAGCACGGTCGTCGCGCATCTGCGCAAGGTCCACCCCGAAATCTGGCTCTCGGTGTCGGCCACCACCCGCAAGCCGCGCCCGGGGGAGCGTCACGGCGTCCAGTACTTCTTCGTCGACGACGAGGAGTTCGACAAGCTGATCGCCAACGGCGAGCTGCTGGAGTGGGCCGAGTTCGCCGGCAACCGCTACGGCACCCCGCGCAAGGCGGTCCTGGACCGGTTGGAGTCCGGCGAGCCCGTCCTGCTGGAGATCGACCTCCAGGGCGCCCGCCAGGTCCGCGAGTCCATGTCCGACGCCAACCTGGTCTTCCTGGCCCCGCCGAGCTGGGAGGAGCTGGTCCGCCGGCTCACCGGGCGCGGCACGGAGGTGCCGGAGGTCATCGAGCGGCGCCTGGAGGCGGCCCGGATCGAGCTGGCGGCGGAGAAGGAGTTCGACGTCACACTCGTCAACACCTCCGTCGAGGACGTCAGCCGTGAGCTGCTAGCCTTGATGCTGCGTCGCTCTGAGGACCGGACCACCGGCGACTGACCCGGTCCCGATCCCGGCGCCACGATTTCGGCGCGGCCGCGCGCTATCACCTGCTTCATCCCCTTTCGGAAGGTAGAGAGTGTCCTCTTCCATCACCGCACCCGAGGGCATCATCAACCCGCCCATTGATGAGCTTCTTGAGGCCACGGACTCGAAGTACAGCCTCGTGATCTACGCCGCCAAGCGCGCGCGCCAGATCAACGCCTACTACTCCCAGCTCGGCGAGGGCCTGCTGGAGTACGTCGGCCCGCTGGTCGACACCCACGTCCACGAGAAGCCCCTGTCGATCGCGCTCCGCGAGATCAACGCGGGTCTGCTGACGTCGGAGGCCGTCGAGGGCCCCGTCGGCCAGTAAGCGGCACCAGGCTTTACCTCACCAAGGGCCCGGCAGGGGCGCCTCCCAGCGTGTGGCTGGGCGGACCTGCCGGGCCCTTGGCGTGCCCGGAGGGCATAGGTTGAGGGACATGCGTTCGGACCTGAGCTCGGGGAGCGGGGAAGCGATGGAGAAGCGGGAGCGGCCCAGGGTCGTCCTGGGGGTCAGCGGCGGGATCGCCGCTTACAAGGCGTGCGAGCTGCTGCGGCGGCTCACGGAGTCCGGCCACGACGTACGGGTCGTGCCGACCGCCTCGGCGCTGCACTTCGTCGGGGAGGCCACCTGGTCGGCGCTGTCCGGCAACCCGGCCACCACCGAGGTCTGGGAGTCCGTCCACGAGGTCCCGCACGTCCGCATCGGCCAGGCCGCCGATCTCGTCGTGGTCGCCCCGGCCACCGCCGACCTGCTGGCCAAGGCCGCCCACGGCCTCGCCGACGACCTGCTGACCAACACCCTGCTCACCGCCCGCTGTCCGGTGGTCTTCGCGCCCGCGATGCACACCGAGATGTGGGAGAACCCCGCCACCCAGGAGAACGTCGCCACGCTGCGCCGCCGCGGTGCGCTGGTCATCGAGCCCGCGGTGGGCCGGCTCACCGGCGTCGACACCGGCAAGGGCCGCTTCCCCGACCCGGTGGAGATCTTCGACCTGTGCCGCCAGGTGCTGGCCCGCGGCGCTCAGGGGCTGGCGCAGGACCTGGCCGGCCGGCACGTCGTGGTCAGCGCCGGCGGGACCCGGGAACCGCTGGACCCGGTGCGCTACCTGGGCAACCGCTCCTCCGGCAAGCAGGGTTACGCGCTGGCCCGTACCGCCGCGGCCCGCGGCGCCCGGGTCACCCTGGTCGCCGGCAACACCGAACTGCCCGATCCGGCGGGGGTGGACGTGGTCCGCATCGGCACCGCCCGGCAGCTCCGCGAGGCCGTGCTCAAGGCCGCGGCCGACGCCGATGCGGTCGTGATGGCCGCCGCGGTGGCCGATTTCCGGCCCGCCCACTACGCCACCGGCAAGATCAAGAAGCGGGAGGGGCAGGAGCCGGAACCCATCGCCCTGGTGCGTAATCCGGACATCCTCGCCGAGCTCTCCGCCGACCGGGCCCGCCCCGGCCAGTTGGTCGTCGGCTTCGCCGCGGAGACCGATGACGTCCTCGCCAACGGCCGCGCCAAGCTGGCCCGCAAGGGTTGCGATCTCCTGGTGGTCAACGAGGTCGGCGAGCACAAGACCTTCGGTTCGGCCGAAAACGAGGCCGTGATCCTGGCCACGGACGGCACCGAGACCCCCGTCCCGTACGGCCCGAAAGAAGCCCTCGCCGACACGGTTTGGGACCTGGTCGCGCCCCGTCTGGCGGCCCCGGGAGCCTGACCGGGACCGCCTCGCGGAATCCCCGATACCGGGTCCGGGAGGGCCTTCGCCGCCCCATCGAAATTCGGCGTGCCCTCTTGACCGGACCGATCGTCGAGGTGATCGTCACTACCGTGAGGCGTGGTGTCCCAGGTCACGGGGGTTCCATAAAACGAGACTGGGTGCCCGCGCGCCACGTTAGACCGATAAACTGGCAGCGGTCCGGCCGAGCGCAGCTCTCGGCCGTTCCGCTAAATGATCAGCCAGCAGCCGCTGCAACCCCAGGGAGCGATGTGTCCCGCCGCCTGTTCACCTCGGAGTCTGTCACCGAGGGCCACCCTGACAAGATCGCTGACCAGATCAGCGACACCATTCTCGACGCGCTCCTCAAGGAGGACCCGACCTCTCGGGTCGCCGTTGAGACGTTGATCACCACCGGCCTGGTGCACGTGGCCGGCGAGGTGACGACCAAGGCGTACGCCGACATCCCCAACCTCGTCCGGAACAAGATCCTGGAGATCGGTTACGACTCGTCCAAGAAGGGCTTCGACGGCGCCTCCTGCGGCGTCTCGGTGTCCATCGGCGCGCAGTCACCGGACATCGCCCAGGGCGTCGACACCGCCTACGAGAACCGCGTCGAGGGCGACGACGACGAGCTGGACCGGCAGGGCGCCGGTGACCAGGGCCTGATGTTCGGGTTCGCCTGCGACGAGACCCCCGAGCTCATGCCGCTCCCGATCTACCTGGCGCACCGCCTGTCGCGCCGGCTGTCGGAGGTCCGCAAGAACGGGACCATCCCCTACCTGCGTCCCGACGGCAAGACCCAGGTCACCATCGAGTACGACGGCAACAAGGCCGTCCGCCTCGACACCGTGGTGGTCTCCTCGCAGCACGCCAGCGACATCGACCTGGACTCGCTGCTGGCGCCCGACATCCGGGAGTTCGTGGTCGAGCACGTGCTGTCCCAGCTCGTCGAGGACGGCATCAAGCTGGACACCGAGGACTACCGGCTGCTGGTCAACCCGACCGGTCGCTTCGAGATCGGCGGCCCGATGGGCGACGCCGGCCTGACCGGCCGCAAGATCATCATCGACACCTACGGCGGCATGGCCCGCCACGGTGGCGGCGCCTTCTCCGGCAAGGACCCGTCCAAGGTGGACCGTTCGGCCGCGTACGCGATGCGCTGGGTCGCCAAGAACGTGGTCGCCGCCGGCCTCGCCGCGCGCTGCGAGGTCCAGGTCGCCTACGCCATCGGCAAGGCCGAGCCGGTCGGCCTCTTCGTCGAGACCTTCGGCACCAACGCCGTCGACACCGACAAGATCGAGCAGGCCATCGGCGAGGTCTTCGACCTCCGCCCGGCCGCGATCATCCGCGACCTCGACCTGCTCCGCCCGATCTACGCCCAGACCGCCGCCTACGGCCACTTCGGCCGTGAGCAGGAGGAGTTCACCTGGGAGCGCACCGACCGGGTGGACGCCCTCCGCAAGGCCGCGGGCCTGTAAGGCACCGCACCGCAAGGGAACCCTCCAGGGGCCCCGGACCGCTTCGGCGGTCCGGGGCCCCTGGCTGTTCGCCGGCGGCGCCCGTTGTCAGCGGCGTCTGCTAAGACTGGTTGCTGTGAGCAGGGAGAACGGGCGGGAGCCGGGGGAGCAGGGCGAGCAGTTGGCCCTGATCCGGGAGACCGTGCGGGAGACGAAGGCGGAGCGCGCCAAGCCGCGGACGTGGCGGGGGGCCGCGCTGGCGCCCGAGCTGCCGGTGGCGCGGGTGCTGGTGGACAAGGGGCTGGTGCACCTCGACCGGTTCTTCGACTACGCGGTGCCCGCCGCGATGGACTCCGAGGCGCGGCCCGGGGTGCGGGTGCGGGTGCGCTTCGGGGCGGGGGAGAAGGGCGGGCGGCGCGAGGGCGGCCGCCTGGTCAGCGGCTTCATCGTGGAGCGGGTGGCGGAGAGCGACTTCCGGGGGGTGCTGGCGCCGCTCGCCCAGGTGCTCTCGCCGGAGCCGGTGCTGAGCCCGGAGCTGCTGGCGCTGTGCCGGGCGGTCGCCGACCGGTACGCCGGGTCGCTGGCGGACGTGGTGCAGCTTGCGGTGCCGCCGCGCCGGGCGCGCGTCGAGGCCAAGCCGTCGCCGGCGCCGTTGCCGCCGAACGCCCCTCCGGAGCCCGGGAGTTGGGAGCGTTACGGGGCCGGTCCCGGGTTCCTGGCCGCGCTGGTGCGGGGGGACGCGCCGCGGGCGGTGTGGACGGCGTTGCCGGGGCCGAGCTGGCCGGAGGAGCTGGCGCGGGCGGTGGCCGCGGCGCTCGCCGGGGGGCGCGGGGCGCTGGTGGTGGTGCCCGACGGGCGGGCCGCGGCGCGGGTGGACGCGGCGCTGGGCGCGTTGATCGGCGCCGACCGGCATGTGGTGCTGACGGCGGAGTGCGGGCCCGAGGAGCGTTACCGGCGCTGGCTGGCGGTCAGCCGGGGCGCGGTGCGGGCGGTGATCGGCACGCGGGCGGCGATGTTCGCGCCCGTCGCCGGGCTGGGGCTGGTCGCCCTGTGGGACGACGGGGACGCCAGCCACAGCGATCCGCACGCCCCGCAGCCGCACGCCCGGGAGGTGTTGATCCAGCGCACGGCCAGCGAGCGGGCCGGGTTCCTGCTCGGCGGGCTGAGCTGCACGGTCGAGGCGGCGCAGTTGGTGGAGACCGGCTGGGCGCGGCCGTTGACCGCCGGTCGCGAGCGGGTCCGGGCCGCCGCCCCCCTGGTGCGTACGGTCGGGGACGGCGACGAGGCGCGGGACGCCGCGGCGCGCGCCGCCCGGCTGCCGTCGATGGCGTGGCAGATCGTGCGGGACGGGCTCGCGCGCGGCCCGGTGCTGGTGCAGGTGCCGCGGCGGGGCTACGCGCCCCGGCTGGCGTGTGAGCGGTGTCGGACGCCGGCCCGTTGCCGGGCGTGCGCCGGCCCGTTGGAGGCGCGCGAGGCCGGCGAGTTGGCCTGCGCCTGGTGTGGTCGCGAGGAGTCGGCCTGGCAGTGTGCGGAATGCGGCGGGTCCCGGCTGCGGGCGCAGATCGTCGGGGCGCGGCGTACCGCGGAGGAGCTGGGCCGGGCGTTCCCGGCGGTTCCGGTGCGCACGTCGGGGCGGGACCACGTCCTGACGACGGTGCCCGGCACGCCCGCACTGGTGGTCAGCACGCCCGGGGCCGAGCCGGTCGCGGACGGCGCGGGGTACGCCGCCGCGCTGCTGCTGGACGGCTGGGCGCTGCTCGGGCGGCCGGATCTGCGGGCCGGCGAGGAGGCGTTGCGCCGCTGGCTGGGCGCGGCCGCGCTGGTCCGTGGGCAGGAGGCGGGCGGCACGGTCGCGGTGATCGCGGAGCCGACCCTGCGTCCGGTGCAGGCGCTGGTGCGCTGGGATCCGGTCGGCCATGCGGTGCGGGAGCTGGCCGAGCGGGCGGAGTTGGGCTTCCCGCCGGTGTCGCGGATGGCCTCGGTGGCGGGCCGCCCCGAGGACGTGGCCGGTCTGCTGGGCGCGGCCGAACTCCCCGCGGGGGCCGAGGTGTTGGGGCCGGTGCCGCTGCCGATACCGGACGCCGGGCGGCCCCGTCGGCCGGGCGATCCCCCACCGGGTGAGGCGTGGGAGCGCGCCCTGGTACGGGTCCGCCCCGGCCAGGGTGCCGCGCTGGCCGCGGCGTTGAAGTCCGCTCGCGCGGCCCGCCTGGTCAAGCGCGAGGGTGAGCCGGTCCGGGTCCGGATCGACCCGCCGGACCTGGGTTGAGGGGCGGGGCCGCCGGCCGCTGTCGGCGGGCGGCCCGAGCGCGGCCTGGGCCGGGGGCCTGAGGCGGCGCCGGTTCCTCAACCCTCGCCGGTGGCGCGGTGGTTGACGGCCGGTGGCCCGCGGCGTGGCCCGCGTCGACGCACCGCCCCGGGCCCGCGTCTGCCCGCATCGGCCCGTGGTCCCGGACGCTCGGGTCGTGCGCGTCGCGCGCCCCGTTCCCGGCGTCGCGTCGCGCCCGGACCCGTAGCCGCGAGCGGTCCGGCTCACGGGCGGGCCGTGCGCACCGCGCCCACCGCCCTCGTCCGCCGTGCGCGCCGTCCCGGTCTCGCTTCGCCGACCTCCCCGCTCCGGGACCGCGGTCGGCAGGCGGTCCCGGGCATCGGGGCGTCGGAAACGTGGGGGCGCAGGGGTGAGGGGTGGGGCGTAGGAGTACGAGGGGGACGGCGGGAGGTCAGCCGTTGCGGGGGCCGGGGAAGGCGCCGGGGCGGGCCTCGTCGCGGGAGACCGCGGTGGGCTGGGTGGGCATGGAGCGGGCGGCGGGGACGGAGGGGGTTCCGGACAGGCCGCCGGCCATGCTGACGGCGCGGGCGGCGGAGGCGTCGGAGGAGCGCACCGCGGGGTCGGCGCCGTCGCCGGACGGCTGGGCGGCGGCGCGCCGGGCGCCGTAACGGCGGTGCACCGCCTGCTTGGTGACGCCGAGCGCGGAGCCCACCGCGTCCCAGGAGAAGCCCAGCGAGCGGTCGAAGTCGACGGCGGCGGTGACGAGGGTCTCGACGCTGTCGCGGAGTTCCTGCGCGAGCCGCACGGTCGGGGCGGGGGCGCGTCCGTAGACGACGAAGCCCGCGGACGGGCCCGTGCGCCGCGGCCGGTAGACGTTGCCGAGCTGCGCGGTGAGCGTGCGCAGGGCGTCCACCTGCCGGCGGACACGCTCGATGTCCCGCACCAGGAGATGCAGGCTGGCACGCGCCTGGGCGTCGTGGGTTGCGTGGTCGGCCATGAGCAAGCCTCTCGAACCGGCGTGGAAAGGAAGGGTGAAGCGCGATCGGGCCGCCAAAGCGGCCCGAAATTCGGTCAATGCTGCTTGACCAACGCGCCAGGAGCGGCTCTGGTCACGGTATGGGGGCGTACGAGCTTGTGCGCGGGGCGTGGGTAAGTTCGCACGCCCCCCGGCGTTCCGGCCCATGACCTGCGCCAAGACTCTTAGACTGGTGCGTCGTTCCGCTGCGCGTGAGAGGTAGTCCGTCACCCATGAGGCTTGTCTTCGCCGGTACCCCCGAGGTCGCCGTGCCCGCCCTCGATGCCCTGATCGCCTCGGACCGGCACGAGGTGGTGGCCGTCGTGACCCGGCCCGACGCGCCGGCCGGGCGGGGCCGCCGGCTGGTGGCCAGCCCGGTCGCGGAGCGCGCGGAGGAGGCCGGTATCGAGGTGTTGAAGCCGGCGAAGCCGCGGGACGAGGAATTCCTCGCGCGGCTGCGAGAGATCGGGCCGGACTGCTGCCCGGTGGTGGCATACGGGGCGCTGTTGCCCAAGGCGGCGTTGGAGATCCCCGCGCACGGGTGGGTCAATCTGCACTTCTCGCTGCTGCCGGCGTGGCGGGGGGCGGCGCCGGTGCAGCACGCGGTGCTGGCCGGCGACGAGATCACCGGTGCCGCCACCTTCCAGATCGAGCAGGGGCTGGACTCCGGCCCGGTGTACGGGGTGATCACCGAGGAGATCCGGTCGGCGGACACCAGCGGCGATCTGCTGACTCGGCTCGCGTTCGCCGGCTCCGGGCTGCTGGTGGCCACGATGGACGGCATCGAGGACGGCACCCTCAAGGCGGTGCCGCAGCCGGCGGAGGGGGTCACCCTGGCCCCGAAGATCGAGGTGGAGGACGCCCGGATCGAGTGGAGCGCGCCGGCGCTGCGGGTGGACCGCGTGATCCGGGGCTGCGCGCCGGCGCCCGGTGCCTGGACGGTCTTCCGCGGGGAGCGGCTGAAGGTGATGTCGGGCGTCCCGGCCCCCGGTTACGAGGGTCCGGAGCTCGCCCCGGGCGAGCTGGCCGTCACGAAGAAGGCGGTCCACGTGGGCACCGGCAGCCACCCCGTCGAGCTGGTGTGGGTGCAGCCGCAGGGCAAGAAGCCGATGAAGGGCGCGGACTGGGCGCGCGGGGTGCGGATCGCGGCCGGCGAGCGGCTGGGCGGCTGACCGCTTCGGCGGTGCGGGCCCGGGGACGTCCCCGCGCGCTGCCGGTCGGGGGCCCGCGTAGGCTGGGGCGGACCGCCGTCCCGTAATACCGGAGCACCTTTTCGTGAGTCAGCAGCCGCCCCGCCGCCACGGCACCCGTAAGCCCTACCGCCGCCCGAAGAAGGACCCGGTCCGGATCCTCGCGTTCGAGGCCCTGCGGGCGGTGGACGAGCGGGACGCGTACGCCAACCTCGTCCTGCCGCCGCTGCTGCGCAAGGCGCGCGAGGGCGGGGAGTTCGACGCCCGGGACGCGGCGCTGGCAACCGAGTTGGTGTACGGGACGCTGCGCCGCCAGGGCACCTACGACGCGATCCTGGACCGTTGCGTGGACCGGCCGCTGCGCGAGGTGGACCCGCCGGTGCTGGACGTGCTGACGCTGGGCGCACACCAGCTGCTCGGCACGCGCATTCCGACGCACGCCGCGGTGAGCGCCACCGTGGAGCTGGCCCGGGTGGTGTTGGGCGACGGCCGGGCGAAGTTCGTCAACGCGGTGCTGCGCAAGGTCGCGGCGGACGATCTGGACGGCTGGCTGGAGCGGGTGGCGCCGGAGTACGACGACGATCCCGAAGAGCACCTGGGGATCGTGCACGCGCACCCGCGCTGGGTCGTCTCCGCCCTGTGGGACGCGCTCGGCGGTGGCCGGGCGGGCATCGAGGACCTGCTGGCGGCGGACAACGAGCGTCCCGAGGTGACGCTGGTGGCGCGGCCCGGACGGTCCACCGCGGAGGAGCTGTTGGCCGCCGCGGGCGAGGAGGGCGCGGTACCGGGCCGGTGGTCGCCGTACGCGGTCCGGCTCGCCGAGGGCGGGGAGCCGGGCGCACTGGACGCGGTGCGCGAGGGGCGCGCCGGAGTGCAGGACGAGGGCAGCCAGTTGGTGGCGCTGGCGCTGGCCAACGCCCCGTTGGACGGCCCGGACCGGGCCTGGCTGGACGGCTGCGCGGGGCCGGGCGGCAAGGCGGCGCTGCTGGGCGCGCTGGCGGCGCAGCGGGGCGCGGCGCTGCTGGCGTCCGAGAAGCAGCCGCACCGGGCGCGGTTGGTGGCCCGGGCGCTGGACGGCAACCCCGGTCCGTACGCGGTGATCGCCGCCGACGGCACCCGCCCGGCATGGCGGCCCGGGGCCTTCGACCGGGTGTTGGTGGACGTGCCGTGCACCGGGCTGGGCGCGCTGCGCCGGCGGCCCGAGGCGCGCTGGCGGCGCCGCCCCGAGGACCTGGACGGATTCGCGCCGCTGCAGCGGGAGTTGCTGCGGCAGGCGCTGGCGGCGGTGCGGGTCGGCGGGGTGGTCGGCTACGCGACCTGCTCGCCGCATCCGGCGGAGACCCGGGCGGTGGTGGAGGACGTCCTCAAGGGGCGCGGCGGCGCGGCGGCCGAGGCCGAGTGGGTCGACGCCCGGCCGCTGATGCCCGGGGTCCCGGAGCTCGGCGACGGCCCGGACGTGCAGTTGTGGCCGCATCTGCACGGCACCGACGCGATGTATCTGGCGCTGCTGCGGCGGACCGGCTGACGGGGCCGTCGCGGGGGCGGCCGGTTCCGGCGGAGACGAGGGGCACACCCCCGGGGAGCCGGCCCGGACGAGGAGATATCTTGATGTCGAGCAATGTTGATATCTTGATGTCGAGCAATTTTGCAGACGTGGATGGAGCGGACCCGGTGACTGACTCGACCATCATTTACACCCACACTGACGAGGCCCCGGCCCTGGCGACGTACTCGTTCCTGCCGGTGGCGGAGGCGTACGCGGCGACGGCCGGGGTGACGCTGGAGACTCGCGACATCTCGCTGTCCGGCCGGATCATCGCCGTGTTCCCCGAGTACCTCAAGGAGGAGCAGCGGATCCCCGACGCCCTCGCCGAACTCGGTGAGCTGGCCAAGACGCCCGGCGCCAACATCATCAAGCTGCCGAACATCTCGGCCTCCATCCCGCAGCTCAAGGCGGCCGTCGCCGAGCTCCAGGAGCAGGGCTACGCGCTCCCGGACTACCCGGACGACCCGAAGACCGACGAGGAGCGCGAGATCCGCGCCCGCTACGACAAGGTCAAGGGCAGCGCCGTCAACCCCGTGCTGCGCGAGGGCAATTCGGACCGCCGCGCCCCCGCGTCGGTCAAGAACTACGCCAAGGCGCACCCGCACCGCATGGGCGCCTGGACCTCCGAGTCCAAGACCAACGTCGCGACCATGGGCGCCGACGACTTCCGCTCCACCGAGAAGTCCGCGGTGGTCGCCGCGGACGGCGCGCTCCGCATCGAGCTGGCCGGCGACGACGGCACCACCACCGTGCTGCGCGAGTCGGTACCGGTCCTGGCCGGCGAGGTCGTGGACGCCTCCGTGATGCGGGTCGGTCCGCTGCGCGAGTTCCTGGCCGCGCAGGTCGCCAAGGCCAAGGCCGAGGGCGTGCTGTTCTCCGTGCACCTCAAGGCCACGATGATGAAGGTCTCCGACCCGATCGTCTTCGGTCACGTCGTGCGCGCCTTCTTCCCCAAGACCTTCGCCCAGTACGGCGAGGCGCTGGCCGCCGCGGGCCTCACCCCGAACGACGGCCTCGGCGGCATCTACAAGGGCCTGGACGCGCTGCCCAACGGTGCCGAGATCAAGGCGTCGTTCGACGCCGAGCTGGCCGAGGGCCCGGAGCTGGCGATGGTCGACTCCGACCGCGGCATCACCAACCTGCACGTGCCCAGCGACGTCATCGTGGACGCCTCGATGCCGGCCATGATCCGCACCTCCGGCCACATGTGGGGCCCGGACGGCGAGGAGGCCGACACCCTCGCGGTCCTGCCGGACAGCAGCTACGCCGGTGTCTACCAGGCCGTCATCGAGGACTGCCGCGCCCACGGCGCCTTCGACCCGGCCACCATGGGCTCGGTGCCCAACGTCGGGCTGATGGCGCAGAAGGCCGAGGAGTACGGCAGCCACGACAAGACCTTCGAGGTCCCGACCACCGGCACGGTGCGGGTCGTCGACGGCGCGGGCAACGTCGTCCTGGAGCAGACCGTGGGCGCCGGCGACATCTTCCGGATGTGCCAGACCAAGGACGCCCCGATCAAGGACTGGGTCAAGCTGGCCGTCACCCGCGCCCGCGCCACCGGCGACCCGGCGGTGTTCTGGCTCGACGAGACCCGCGCGCACGACGCCCAGTTGATCGCGAAGGTCAAGGCGTACCTGCCGGAGCACGACACCGACGGCCTGGAGATCAAGATCCTGGCCCCGGTCGAGGCGACCACGTTCTCCCTGGAGCGGATCCGCCGCGGCGAGAACACCATCTCGGTCACCGGCAACGTGCTGCGCGACTACCTGACCGACCTGTTCCCGATCCTGGAGCTGGGCACCAGCGCCAAGATGCTCTCGGTCGTGCCGCTGATGAACGGTGGCGGCCTGTTCGAGACCGGCGCCGGCGGCTCCGCCCCGAAGCACGTCCAGCAGCTGGTCAAGGAGAACTACCTCCGCTGGGACAGCCTGGGCGAGTTCCTGGCCCTCGCGGTCAGCTTCGAGCACCTCGCGACGACCACCGGCAACGCCCGCGCCAAGGTCCTCGCCGACACCCTGGACCGCGCGACCGGCTCGTTCCTCAACGAGAACAAGTCGCCGAGCCGTCGCCTGGGCGGTATCGACAACCGCGGCAGCCACTTCTACCTGGCCACCTACTGGGCCCAGGAGTTGGCCAAGCAGACCGACGACGCGCAGCTCGCCGAGGCGTTCGGGCCGCTGGCCAAGACGCTGACCGAGCAGGAGCGGACCATCGTCGACGAGCTGATCGCGGTGCAGGGCTCCCCGGTCGAGATCGGCGGCTACTACCGCCCCGACGCCGCCAAGGCGTCCGCGGTGATGCGTCCGTCGAAGACGCTGAACCAGGCGCTGGCGGCCCTGAAGGGCTGACCCACCGCCGTCAGGCACCACCTCGTCCGCCCCGGCCGGGCCGCGCGTCCGGCCGGGGCGGCCCGGTGCCGGGGGCTCGTGCCGGGGTGACGGGAGTCTCCCGGCCCGGCGCGGACCGTGCCTGGGCGGACCGCCATACTGGGGGCATGGCCTTGATCAACCCCAGCATCCTGTCCGCCGACTTCGCCCGCCTCGCTGAGGAGGCGAAGGCCGTCGAGGGCGCCGACTGGCTCCATGTCGACGTGATGGACAACCACTTCGTCCCCAACCTCACGCTCGGCGTGCCGATCGTCGAGGCGCTGAGCAAGGCGACGGAGACCCCCCTCGATCTGCACCTGATGATCGAGGACCCGGACCGCTGGGCGCCGCAGTACGTGGAGGCCGGGGCCGGTTCGGTCACCTTCCACGCGGAGGCGGCCGGGGCGCCGGTGCGGCTGGCACGGGAGATCCGGGCCAAGGGCGCGCGGGCGTCGATGGCGCTGAAGCCGGCCACCCCGATCGAGCCGTTCGAGGACCTGCTGCCCGAGCTGGACATGCTGTTGATCATGACCGTCGAGCCGGGCTTCGGCGGCCAGGCGTTCCTGGACATCATGCTGCCGAAGATCCGCCGCACCCGAGAGCTGATCTCCCGGCACGGCCTCCAGGTGTGGCTCCAGGTGGACGGCGGGGTCTCGGCGGAGACCATCGAGCGCTGCGCGGAGGCCGGCGCCGACGTGTTCGTCGCGGGCTCCGCGGTGTACGGGGCGGACGACCCGGCCAAGGCCGTCCGCGACCTGCGGGAGAAGGCCGAGGCGGCGACGGCCGCGAGCTGGGGCTGCGCCCACTGACCGAGTCGTCGGCGAAGCCCGCGGGCCCGGTTCCGGGCCGTACGGCGCGGTGTGCGGCGGGGGTTGACCTGCCGGCCACCGAGCGTTCATGCCCGCCGTGCCGGTCATGGTCCCCGTACACCTCGGGTTTCTGAAAGGATGAGCAAAGACTCGATCAGATGCGCAAAAGGGGAGATTTTCGTGGTAGCCAGCCGCCCACAGTCCGGAATGGGCCCTGCCGAGCTGGTGCAGGCCGCGGCCATGGCCCGCCGCTTCTACCTTGAGGGCAAGTCCAAGATCCAGATCGCGGAGGAGTTCGGCGTCAGCCGCTTCAAGGTCGCCCGCGTTCTGGAGACGGCCCTGGAGCGCGATCTCGTGCGGATCGAGATCCGGGTGCCCTCCGAGCTCGACGCGGAGCGCTCCGATGCCCTGCGTGCCCGTTACGGCCTGCGGCACGCGGTCGTGGTCGAATCGCCGGCCGACGCCACGGAGGACGCCGCCGACCCCGAGAACCTCGGTGAGGTGGCCGCCGACCTGCTCGGCGAACTCGTCACCGAGGGCGATGTGTTGGGCCTCGCCTGGGGCCGTTCGACGATCCACATGGCGGCCGCGCTGCACCAGCTCCCGCCGTGCACCGTCGTCCAGTTGACCGGGGTCTACGACGCCGGGACCGCCGACCGCGGCTCGGTCGAGGCGGTCCGTCGCGCCGCCGACGTCTCCGGCGGCGAGGCGCACCCGATCTACGCGCCGATGCTGCTGCCGGACTCGGCGACCGCCGCCGCGCTGCGCGGCCAGACCGGCATCGCCCGCGCCTTCGACTACTTCGACAAGGTCACCGTCGCCTGCGTCTCCATCGGCTCCTGGGAGCCGGGCGTCTCGACCGTCTACGACATGCTGTCCGAGGACGAGCGGGAGCACTACGCCTCGCTGGGCGCGGCCGCCGAGATGTCCGCGCACCTCTTCGACGGCGAGGGCCGGCGCATCGGCCGCGACCTGGGCGAGCGCTGCATCACCGTCGAGGCGGACCGGCTGCGCCGGATCCCCGAGGTGGTGGCGATCGCCGGCGGCCGGCGCAAGGCCGCGGCCATCGGCGCGGTGCTCCGCTCCGGCCTGGTGACGAGCCTGGTCACGGACACCGCGGCCGCCGACCACTTGCTGCTGGAGACCGGCCCCGGCCCGCGCCCCGCGCTGGACCGGGCGGACCCCGACGGGCGCTGAGCGGGCCCGCACCACCACCGGCGAGCAGCCCGCGCGCGGCTGTGACAGCATCGGCGCATGCTGATCCAATCCGCCCCGCGCCGGGCCGCCGCCGTGCTCGGCGCGCTGTTCGCCGCCCTGCTCCTCGTCCTCACCGGCTGCTCCACCGGCGGTGCCGGCAAAGGGAGTTCGGCCGGCGCGCACCACCCGGCCGCGACCGCCACGGCCGACGGCCGGTCGCCCGGCGGCACCGCCGTACCGCCCTGGGCGAAGGGCCACCCGACCGTCCCGGCGAAGAGCCTGCCCGCCGAGGCGCAGCACACCCTGAAGCTGATCGACGCCGGCGGCCCGTTCCCGTACCCGAAGGACGGCACCGTCTTCGGCAACTACGAGAAGCAGCTGCCCAAGGAACCGCGCGGCTACTACCACGAGTACACGGTCGACACCCCCGGCGCCCGCAACCGCGGCGCCCGGCGCCTGATCACCGGCAAGCAGCACGAGTTCTTCTACACCGACGACCACTACAAGTCCTTCAAGGCGGTGCTCCGGTGACCCCCGAGGTACCCCCGGCACTGGTCGCGGTGCTCGACGGGCGGACGCCGGCGGGGGTGCTGCCGTGGCCGGCGGACCGGCCGGTGGCGGACGCCCTGGCCGCGGCCCGGGACGCGGGCTGGCACGCGGCCGCGCTCGACCTCAACGGGGTCGGCGACAAGGCCGCCTTCATGGACCGGTGCGCCGCCGCGCTGGACTTCCCCGCCTACTTCGGCGCCAACTGGGACGCGCTGGCAGACTGCCTGACCGATCTGTCCTGGTGCCCGCCCGCGCGCGGCCGGCTGCTGGTCGTCACCGGGTGGCAGGAGTACGCGGCCGCCGCCCCGGAGGACTGGGGCGTGGTCGAGGGGGTGTTGGCGGACGCCGTCGGGTACTGGCGGGACACCGACACCGGGCTCGCGGTCCTTATGGCCGGCGGGCGCGGCCGGCGGGGCGCGTAGCCGCCGGAACCGGGCCGCCCGGGACGCCGTTCCGCGACGTTACGGATGCGTCGGGAGAGGCGGCGTCCCGGTGGCCGGACGGCGGGTTGGCGGATCGCACACACGCCCCGCGGACCCGTAGGACTATCGCATGAGTCCTGGTCAGGGCCCGTATCCTGGCGGTATGCGATTCCTCAATCCGAAGAACGGCGCCCTCGAAGAGAGTTCTTCGGTGCCCTACGACCTGACCTACGACGACGTGTTCATGGTGCCCGGCCGCTCGGCGGTGGGCTCCCGCCAGGCCGTGGACCTCGCCTCGCGCGACGGCTCCGGCACGACCATCCCGCTGGTCGTCGCCAACATGACGGCGATCGCCGGTCGCCGCATGGCCGAGACCGTGGCCCGTCGCGGCGGTCTGGTCGTCATCCCCCAGGACATCCCGATCGACGTCGTCACCGAGGTCATCACCTGGGTCAAGCAGCGCCACCTCGTGCTGGACACGCCGATCGTGCTGTCCCCGGTCTCGACCGTGGCGGACGCGCTGTCGCTGCTGCCCAAGCGGGCGCACGGCGCGGGCATCGTCGTCGAGGGCGGCCGGCCGGTCGGCGTCGTCACCGAGCACGACCTGGCCGGGGTGGACCGCTTCACCCAGGTCTCCGAGGTCATGTCCAAGGACCTGCTGGTCCTGGACGCCGACATCGAGCCCCGCGAGGCGTTCAACCGCCTCGACGCGGCCAACCGCAAGCTGGCCCCCGCGGTCGACGCGGACGGCATGCTGGTCGGCATCCTGACCCGCAAGGGCGCGCTGCGCGCCACCCTCTACACCCCCGCCACCGACGCCGACGGCAAGCTGCGGATCGCCGCCGCCGTGGGCATCAACGGCGACGTGGCCGGCAAGGCCAAGGCGCTGCTGGACGCCGGCGTGGACACCCTCGTGGTGGACACCGCGCACGGTCACCAGGAGTCGATGATCAGCGCGATCAAGGCGGTCCGGGCGCTGGACCCGCAGGTCCCGATCGTCGCGGGCAACATCGTCGCCGCCTCGGGCGTGCGCGACCTCATCGAGGCCGGCGCGGACATCATCAAGGTCGGCGTCGGCCCGGGCGCCATGTGCACCACCCGCATGATGACGGGCGTGGGCCGGCCGCAGTTCTCCGCGGTCCTGGAGTGCGCCGCCGAGGCCAAGAAGTACGGCAAGCACGTCTGGGCCGACGGTGGCGTCCGGCACCCCCGCGACGTGGCCATGGCGCTGGCCGCGGGCGCGTCCAACGTCATGATCGGCTCGTGGTTCGCCGGCACGCTGGAGTCGCCCGGCGACCTGCAGCACACCGCCGACGGCCAGCCGTACAAGGAGAGCTTCGGCATGGCCTCGGCGCGTGCGGTGCGCAACCGCACCAGCGAGGAGTCGGCCTACGACCGTGCCCGCAAGGCGCTGTTCGAGGAGGGCATCTCCACCTCCCGGATGTTCGTCGACCCGGCCCGGCCCGGCGTCGAGGACCTGATCGACTCGATCATCGCCGGCGTCCGCAGCTCCTGCACCTACGCCGGCGCGGCCTCCGTCGAGGAGTTCGCCGAGAAGGCCGTGGTCGGCGTGCAGAGCGCCGCCGGCTACGCCGAGGGCAAGCCGCTGCACAACAGCTGGAGCTGACCCGCCGGCCCGTCGAGGGCCGACGCAACCGCCGCTCACCGGCCCCGCACCGACCTGGTGCGGGGCCGGTCGCGTTCTGCGGCGACGGGCGTGATTGACTGCGGTGGTGCGCAACGATCCGCCGCCCTTCGTCGCCGCGCGCAACGTTCCACCGCGGTTGCGCAAGGAACCTGCATTACGGCAGGTCAACGAGGGGCCGTAAGGTCATGCGCTGTACGTGGAGTGGCGGAGACCGCCTGCTCGGCGGTCTCCTGCTACAGGGTGGTTCGTCCTGCCTGTGTGACCGCTGCGGTCCTGCTCACCGGAATGTGCCGGAATGTGCGAGTCTGACCGGCAGCGACGAAGGAGCCCCCAGTGTTGGAGAACGGCGCCGCCCCGCCCTCAGGGGGCCCCTCGCCCCGGCCGCCGGCCGGAGGGCTCGGCACTCGTCTGATGCGCCGCAAGCCGGTCGAGCGACTCGTCGCCGAGGGCGGCCAGGGCGACGGGGGCACCCTCCGCCGCTCGATGGGCGTCTGGCAGCTCACGATGATCAGCATCGGCGCCACGCTCGGCACCGGCATCTTCGTGGTGCTCGGCGAGGCTGTCCCGGACGCCGGCCCCGCGGTCGTGCTCTCCTTCGTCATCGCCGGCATCACCGCGCTGTTCTCCGCGCTCTCCTACGCCGAACTCGCCGGCACCATCCCGGTCTCCGGCTCGTCCTACTCCTACGCCTACGCCACCCTCGGCGAGCTGATCGCCTGGGTCTGCGGCTGGTGCCTGATCCTGGAGTACGGCGTCTCGGTCGCGGCGGTCGCGGTCGGCTGGGGCCAGTACCTCAACGAGTTCCTCGGCGGGACGGTGGGCTTCACCATCCCCGCCGCGCTCTCCGCGCCCCCGGGCCAGGGCGGTTACTTCAACCTGCCGGCGCTGCTGGTGGTGTTGCTGGCGATGGTGTTCCTGCTGGGCGGTGCCAAGGAGAGCGCCCGGGCCAACACCATCATGGTGGTCGTCAAGATCATCACGCTGCTGCTCTTCTGCGCCGTCGCGATCCAGGGCGTGAAGTCCGGCAACTACGCCAACTTCATGCCGATGGGCATGGCGGGCGTCAGCGCCGCCGGCGCCACCCTGTTCTTCTCCTACATCGGCTTCGACGCCGCCTCCACGGCCGGCGAGGAGGCCCGGAACCCGCAGCGCGACCTGCCGCGCGCCATCATGCTCTCGCTGGTGATCGTCACCGCCCTGTACTGCCTGGTCGCGGCCATCGCGGTCGGCGCCCTGCCCTGGCAGGAGTTCAAGGGCTCGGAGGCCGCGCTCGCCGGGATCCTCAAGACGGTCACCGGGCAGGGCTACTGGTCGGTGATGCTGGCCTTCGGCGCCGTCGTCGCCATCGCCAGCGTCGTGCTGACCGTGCTCTACGGCCAGACCCGGATCCTCTTCGCGATGTCCCGCGACCGGCTGGTGCCCACGGTGTTCTCCAAGATTCACCCCAAGAGCGGCGTGCCCCGGGTGAACACCGTGATCGTCTCGCTGTTCTGCGGCGTGCTCGCCGCCGCGGTGCCGCTCGGCCAGCTCGCGGACGCCACCAGCATCGGCACGCTCTTCGCGTTCGCGCTGGTCAACGTGGCCGTGATCGTGCTGCGTCGGACCCGGCCGGACATGCCGCGGGCGTTTCGCACCCCGCTGTCGCCGCTCTTCCCGGCGATCGGTTTCCTGCTCTGCCTCTACATGATGGGCAGCCTCGGCCCGGTGACCTGGGTGGTCTTCGGAGTCTGGATGGTGGTCGGCCTTGTGATCTACTTCGGATACGGCATGCGCCGTTCCCGATTGGCCACCGCAGAGAAGTGATCCACCCGCAGTGCGACTGAACGATCTCGACGAACGCATCGTCCACGCCCTCGCCGAGGACGCCCGCCGCAGTTACGCGGACATCGGCCAGGAGGTCGGGCTGTCCGCCCCGGCGGTCAAACGGCGGGTGGACCGGCTACGGGCGGACGGCGCGATCACCGGCTTCACGGTGCGCGTCGACCCGGCCGCCCTCGGCTGGGAGACCGAGGGGTTCATCGAGATCTTCTGCCGCCGCAACACCTCGCCCGAGGCGATCCACCGCGGCCTGTCGCGCTATCCGGAAGTGGCGTCCGCCTCCACCGTCACCGGTGAGGCGGACGCCCTGGTGCAGGTCTTCGCCTCCGACATGCGGCACTTCGAGCGGGTCCTGGAACGGATCGCCGGCGAGCCCTTCGTCGAACGCACCAAGTCGGTGCTGGTCCTCTCCCCGTTGCTGCGCCGGTACGGGGCGGGGGCGCCGGGCTAGGGCGGCAAGTCCCGCCTGTCGGGCGGCGCTTCCCCGGCTAGGCCGCATCCGCCGCCGGGCCCAATCCCGTCGGCAGCCGGGGCGGAGTGCCGTGGGTCCAGGCGATGCGCAGGGCGGCGGCGGTGATCCGCCAGCCGTCCGGGGTGCGGACCAGTTCGGTGACGGCGTGGCCACCGGAGACGAACAGCGCCTCGGAGCCGTCCGCCAGGACGTGGGTGCTCAGTTGGGGTGCGCGGGCGGTGGCCCGGTCGCCGTCGACGTCGATGACGGCGGCGCCGCCCAGGTGCATCGTCCGGGCGAAGAGCGCCATCCCCTCCCGGATCCGGGTCACCACGGCGTCCCGGCCGCGGACCGTGCCGATCGGCATCTCGGCCGTGACGTCCTCGGCGTAGTAGGCGCGGCCCCACGCCTCGTCGAACACCCCCTCGTCGAGGGAGCGCTGATGGCGGGCCAGCAGGTCGGCGATCTCGGCGCGGTCGAGGAGCAGTGGGAGCCGCCGGTCGTCGGGGCGTAGGGCGGCGGTCTGGTTCGTGGTCATGCGGGGATCCTGCTACCTCAAGCGGACTTGAGGTCAAGGGTGGGGGTGCGGGGCGTTCCGCCGCGGGGTGGGGGAGTGGTGTCGAGAGGTCCAACGTCCTTGCCGGGGCGTGGAGTTCGGGTCCGGTGTGGCCGTCCGGTGGGTCGGCGCGGACGTCACGCTCCGCCGTGACCGCCTCGGTGCGGCGGAATGTCGCCGGCCGGTGGCGGTGCTGACGTGATCACGGGCCGGGGCGCTACGGCCGCCAGCAGCCGATCTCGAAGGCAAGGAAAACCGGCGCGGGCGGCTGGCCGGCCCCCTCGACACCGCGCTGGCCGAACTGGGGCTGCGCCGCCGGGTGGTCGCCACCGTCCCGACCCTGGCGGCCATGCTGATGATGGTGCGGGACAGTGACGCGGTGGGCATGGCCCCGGAGCGGATCGCGGCGCCGATGATCCGCGGTCTCGGCCTGCGCGCCCTGCCCGTCCCGCTGGACCTCCCGCCGATGCCGATGGCGATGGCCTGGCGCCCGCGACAGGAGGCCGATCCGGGCCACCGCTGGCTGCGCGCGGTGGTGCGCGGGACGGTCGCCGCCACGGTGGCCTGAGTCACCCGCCGGCGCCGCGTCCGACCGGCGCGAAGGGTTCGTGCAACGAATCGCCGCGCCGACCCTTGAACGCGCAACGAATCGTCCCGCTTCGCGCAACGCTGGTGCCTTGTCGTGGATCACCGCCGGCCCGTACCGTCATTGCGTCCCGCCCGCACCGCCACCGCCGAGGGGTCCCATGTCGCCGCTGCACACCGCCCTGCTCCAGAGTTCGGGACGGCCCGGCGACGTCGCCCACAACCTCGCGGTGCTCGCCGACGCGGCGCGCGAGGCGGCCGCGACCGGCGCCCGGCTGCTGGTCTGCCCCGAGCTCTTCCTCACCGGCTACGCCATCGGCGCCGACCTGCACCGCCTGGCCGAGCCGGCCGACGGCGTCAGCGCCCGGGCCGTCGCCGGGATCGCCGCCGAACACGGCATCGCGGTGCTCTACGGCTACCCGGAGCGCGCCCCCGAGGAGCACGGCGTGGTGCACAACTCCGTCCAGCTGATCGGCCCCGACGGCAGCCGGCTCGCCAACTACCGCAAGACCCATCTCTTCGGCTGCTTCGAGCGGGAGTGGTTCACCCCCGGCGAAGCGCCGGTCGTCCAGGCGGAGTTGGACGGGGTCCGGATCGGCCTGCTGATCTGCTACGACGTGGAGTTCCCGGAGAACGTCCGGGCGCACGCGCTGGCTGGCACCGATCTGCTGCTGGTGCCCACCGCGCAGATGCACCCCTTCCAGATCGTGCCGGAGCAGATGATCCCGGTGCGCGCCTTCGAGAGCCAGATGTACATCGCGTACGTCAACCGGGTCGGCACGGAAGGGGAGTTCGAGTTCATCGGGCTGAGCTGCCTGGCCGGACCGGACGGCGTGGTGCGCGCCCGCGCCGGGCACGCCGAGCAACTGGTGCAGGCCGCGGTCGACCCCGCCTTCCTCAAGGCATCGCGGGAGAACAACCCCTACCTGCACGACCGGAGGCCGGAGCTCTACACCGACCTGACCTGACCGGCCCCGCGCCCGGCGGCCCCACCCGGCCCTGACGCGCCCGATCCGCCGCCGCGAACGCCCCGCCACCGTCCCGTCGTGCCCGCGCGCACCCCACCCACGCCCCCTCGCGCTCACTTCGCGCCCGAAACGCCCGCATACCGCCGTATGCATCCCCCTGCCCGCCCTGCCCGCCCTGCCCGCCCTGCCCGCCCGCAAGGAGTCCGCCCGATGACGTCCACGGTGCCCCCCGCCGTCCCGCACACCACCGCGCAGCCGCCGATCACCATGTTCGGCCCGGACTTCCCCTACGCGTACGACGACTTCCTCGCCCACCCGGCGGGCCTCGGGCAGGTCCCGGCGACCGAGCACGGCACCGAGGTGGCCATCGTCGGCGGCGGCCTCTCCGGCATCGTCACCGCGTACGAGCTGATGAAGATGGGCCTCAAGCCCGTCGTCTACGAGGCGGACCAGATAGGCGGCCGGCTGCGCACCGTCGGCTTCGACGGTTGCGACGAGCAGCTCAACTGCGAGCTGGGCGCGATGCGCTTCCCGCCGTCCTCCACCGCCCTCCAGCACTACATCGACCTGGTGGGCCTCACGACCACCCCGTTCCCCAACCCGCTGGCCGAGGCCACCCCGTCGACCGTCGTCGACCTCAAGGGCGAGTCGCACTACGCCGAGACCGTCGACGACCTGCCGGCGGTCTACCGCCAGGTCGCCGAGGCGTGGAACGCCTGCCTCGAAGAGGGCGCCGACTTCTCCGACATGAACCAGGCGATGCGCGAGCGCGACGTGCCGCGCATCCGCGAGATCTGGGCGAAGCTGGTCGAGAAGCTGGACAACCAGACCTTCTACGGCTTCCTCTGCGACTCCGAGGCGTTCACGTCCTTCCGACACCGCGAGATCTTCGGCCAGGTCGGCTTCGGCACCGGCGGCTGGGACACCGACTTCCCCAACTCCATCCTGGAGATCCTCCGCGTCGTCTACACCGAGGCCGACGACCACCACCGCGGCATCGTCGGCGGCTCCCAGCAGCTCCCGCTGCGCCTGTGGGAGCGGGAGCCGCGCAAGATCGTGCACTGGGCGCCGGGCACCTCGCTGTCGTCGCTGCACGACGGCGCGCCCCGCCCGGCCGTGACCCGGCTGCACCGCACCGCCGGCAACCGCATCACCGTCACCGACTCCTCCGGCGACATCCGCTCCTACAAGGCGGTGGTCTTCACCGCCCAGTCGTGGATGCTGCTGTCGAAGATCGACTGCGACGACGACCTGTTCCCGATCGACCACTGGACGGCGATCGAGCGCACCCACTACATGGAGTCCAGCAAGCTCTTCGTGCCCGTGGACCGGCCGTTCTGGCTGGACAAGGACGAGGAGACGGGCCGGGACGTGATGTCGATGACGCTCACCGACCGGATGACGCGGGGGACGTACCTCCTCGACAACGGCCCGGATCAGCCGGCCGTCATCTGCCTCTCCTACACCTGGTGCGACGACAGCCTGAAGTGGCTGCCGCTGTCGGCCAACGAGCGCATGGAGGTCATGCTCAAGTCGCTCGGCGAGATCTATCCCAAGGTCGACGTCCGCAAGCACATCATCGGCAACCCCGTGACCGTGTCGTGGGAGAACGAGCCGTACTTCATGGGCGCGTTCAAGGCCAACCTGCCCGGCCACTACCGCTACCAGCGGCGCCTGTTCACCCACTTCATGCAGGAGCTGCTCCCCGAGGACAAGCGCGGCATCTTCCTGGCCGGCGACGACATCTCGTGGACGGCGGGCTGGGCGGAGGGCGCCGTGCAGACCGCGCTGAACGCGGTGTGGGGCGTGATGCACCACCTCGGCGGCGGCACCGACGCGGCCAACCCGGGCCCCGGCGACGCCTACGACGAGCTCGCGCCGGTGGAGCTCCCGGAGGACTGAGCGCCTCGCGGGCGGCCGCCCTACAGCCCGGCCGCCCGGATCCGGGCGTACAGGTCGGCGGCCTGGTCGGCCAGCTCCGCGCCGTCCCGGCAGTGCTGTTGGACGTCCAACAGCACCTCCCGGGCGCCGGCTCCGGCCGCCTCGGCGAGATCGGCCAACACCTGCTCGTGGCTGCCGCGGTACGGGCGGCGGTCGGCCTCGGACAGCGGCGCGCCGGTCAGCTCCACCCCGACCCGCAGGACGACGTCCAGCTCCCCGACGTCGCGGCCGTGCCGCTCGGCGGCCTCCACCAACCGCCCCATGAGCGGGGCCAGTTGGTCGCCGGTCAGGTGGGCCGGCAGCCAGCCGTCGGCGCGCCGGGCCACCCGCTCCAGGGCCCGGCCGCCGCTCCCGGCCAGGTAGACCGGGATCGGCCGGGCCGGCTTGGGGCCGACCGAGGCCGGCCCGATCTCCGTCCAACGGCCCCGGTACGCGACCGGGTCGGGGCCCCAGACCGCCGCGCAGACGTCCAGCAACTCGTCCAACTGGGCGCCGCGGTCGGGGAAGGCGGTGACCCCCGCGGCCCGGTACTCGTCCCGCGACCAGCCGGTGCCCAGGCCCGCCAGCACCCGCCCGCCGCCGGCCGCGTCGAGCGTCGCCAGCGTCCGGGCGAGCGGGAACGGCGCGTGCAGCCCGGAGACCAACACGCTGCTGCCCAGCCGGACCCGGTCGGTGACCGCGGCGGCCAGCGCGAGGGTGACCAGGGGGTCGGCGCAGTGGCGGTAGAAGTCGGGCCAGGGCAGGCCCGGCACGCCGTAGAGCCCGTCCAGCGGCTCGCGCGGGACCACCGTCCGCTCGAACACCCAGACGCTGTCGAAACCGGTCTCCTCCGCGGCGCGGGCCACGCTCCGCACATCGCGCCGCGGGTCGTACTGCGGCATCTGGGGCAGCCCCAGTCCCAGTCGCAAGGTCATGGCCGGCACCCTACGACGGGCCGCCGGGAAGGGGAGCGTGTCGGCGCGGTTCGCGGCGCGCCGCCGTCCCGTTGGCCTCTCGGGCTATCCCAGGGGCGTCAGCAGGCAGCGCCCGATCAGGCCCACGCTCGCGTCCAGGCGGTCGGCGAACTCCTCGACCAGCTCCGGGAAGCGGCGGACGCCCCACATCATCCGGGCCGCGGCCCAGGCGCCGTCGCGGGCCTTCGCCAGGCTCCAGGAACCGATGAGGTGGGTGAGCGGGTCGGCGATGTCCAGGAGGTCGGGGCCGGGCATCAGGGTCTCCCGGATGCCCTCCTCCAGGCTGGTCA
Source organism: Streptomyces sp. NPDC090442 (assembly GCF_044769405.1). Classification (NCBI taxonomy): domain Bacteria; kingdom Bacillati; phylum Actinomycetota; class Actinomycetes; order Kitasatosporales; family Streptomycetaceae; genus Streptomyces; species Streptomyces sp. NPDC090442. The sequence continues at coordinate 4,134 of NZ_JBIVXW010000043.1, read as the reverse complement.
GGACGGTGCCGATGCGGTCGAAGTCGCCTTCCAGGGCGGGCGGTTCGCACTCCAGCGCCCGGCAGGTGTCCACGACGGCCAGCGCGAGGTCGTGGCCGATGTGCGCGTTGATGCCGGCCAGCGCGAACTGGAGCGGACGGATCCGGGGGTGGCGGCGCAGGTGGAACAGCGGCCGCCAACAGGCCGGCGGCCGCAGACCGGTGGCGTCGGCGTCGACCGCGGTGAGGTAGCGGTGGGCGAACTGGACGTCGAGTTCGCCGGTGGCCTTCGGGTCCGCGAAGCCGCCGTCGCCCACCCGTTGGGCGACGGCCTCGGTGACGGTCAGGTAGACGCGGTTGAAGACGGCCACCCCGTCGTCGGCGGGGAGCGCGTGGTCCAGCTCCCGCATCCGTTCCAGTACGCGTGCCACGCCCGCGGTCGGTGGGGCGGCGGGCTCCGTGGCGGTGGCGGAGGTGGGGTGCGGGCCGTCACCGCCGTGCTGCTGAAGGGTCGTCATCCGGTCAGCGTGACAGCGAAATGCCCCGAAATATGCGGATGAACATGGCGAGTTGACCGGATCGGGGTAACGGGCGGCGCGCCGTCTTGAGGCCCCTTCCGCCCGACCGGCCCCGCCGTTACGGCTTCTCCGGACCGTCCGGTTCCGCCGATCCCGCCGACCGGTCGTACGCCGAGGTGCCCTCGTCCAGGAGCGGGCGCTGCTCCTTGAGGTGGGCGGGGGCCAGGGCCTTCAGGGCGTGGTAGCCGGTGAGCACCACGATGGTGCCCAGGGCGATCCCGCTGAGCTGGAAGGTGCTGGTCAGGTGCAGGCCGACGCCGCCGATGCCGATGATGATGCCCGCGGCGACCGGGACGAGGTTGAGCGGATTGCGCAGGTCCACCTTGTTGTGCACCCAGATCTGGGCGCCCAGCAGGCCGATCATGCCGTAGAGGATGACCGTGATGCCGCCCAGTACCCCGCCGGGGATCGCGGCCACCACGGCGCCGAACTTCGGGCAGAGGCCGAAGAGCAGCGCGAAGCCGGCCGCCGCCCAGTAGGCCGCGGTGGAGTAGACCCGGGTCGCCGCCATCACGCCGATGTTCTCGGAGTAGGTGGTGTTCGGCGGGCCGCCCAGCGCGGTGGAGAGTACCGAGGCCGCACCGTCCGCGGAGATCGCGGTGCCCAGCTTGTCGTCGAGCGGGTCGCCGGTCATCTCGCCGACCGCCTTGACGTGCCCGGCGTTCTCCGCCACCAGCGCGATCACGACCGGCAGCGCCACCAGGACCGCCGACCACTGGAAGCTGGGCCCGTGGAAGGACGGCAGGCCGATCCAGTCGGCCTTGCCGACCGCGGAGAAGTCCAGCCGCCAGTGGTCGGTCACCTTCCCCGCGCCGTTCACGGAGTGGATCATCCCGAAGGCCCGGTCGAAGACCCAGGAGATCGCGTAGCCGAAGACCAGCCCCAGGAAGATCGCGATCCGGGACCAGAAGCCGCGCAGGCACACCACGGCGAGCCCGGTGAACAGCATGGTCAACAGCGCCACCCACTGGTCCTGCGGCCAGTACGTGCTCGCCGTCACCGGCGCCAGGTTGAAGCCGATCAGCATCACCACGGCACCGGTCACCACCGGCGGCATCGCGGCGTGGATGATCCGCGCCCCGAACCGCTGCACGGCCAGCCCGATCAGGAACAGCACCACCCCGACCACCAGCACCGCGCCGGTGACCGTGGCGCTGGTGCCGCCCTGCGCCCGGATGACGGCCGCGACCCCGACGAAGGAGAGCGAGCAGCCGAGGTAGGACGGCACCCGCCCGCGGGTGGCCAGCAGGAAGATGACGGTCGCGACGCCCGACATCATGATCGCGAGGTTGGGGTCGAGCCCCATGAGGACGGGGGCGACGAAACTCGCCCCGAACATCGCGACGACGTGCTGCGCACCCAGGCCGATCGTGCGCGGCCACGACAGCCGCTCGTCCGGTCTGACCACGGCACCAGGGGCCGGGTTGCGCCCGTCGCCATGCACGGTCCAGCGCACGCCGAGGCCCATGACTGCTCCAGTTGTTCAGGTGTTCTTCACGGGGGGACTTCAAAAGCATTCTAAGCAGCCGCTTACGATGGCTCGGGCTCGTCGCGCCGGCCCGGCCGGCCCCGCGCGCCCCGAACACCCCGTCGTAAACCCCAGGAGCACCACCCGTGAGCGTCGAACCCCTCCAGACCGCCGGACCCGTCGACTTCGGCCAACTGGTCCCCGTCACCGTCCACTTCGACGACCTCGACGCGCTCGGCATGCTCCACAACTCCCGCTACCCGCTGCTGGCCGAGCGGGCCTGGGCCGAGTACTGGCACGGCTTCGGCTACGGATTCGACGGCGACTGGGCCGCCGCGGGCGACATGTGCAACGTCATCAAGGAGATGAAGGTCTCCTACGAGCGCCCGCTCACCCGCGCCGGCCACTACGCCGCGCACCTGTGGGTCGAGCGCCTCGGCCGCACCGGCCTGACCTACGGCTTCCGGATCTGTTCCGCCGACGGCGCCGAGACCCACGCCCACGGCCACCGCGTGCTGGTCCGCGTCGACCCGCAGACCCTGCGCCCCACCCCGTGGTCGGAACGGGCCCGCTCGATCGCCGCGGACCTGCTGCGGCCGGCCGCGGAGAGCACCGGAGCCGACGCGGCCTGAGCCGCCGCGATCAGGAGCGCTCCAGGTCGCTGCCGCGCTCGGCGGCGGCCGGGGCGCCCGCGCAGGCCGTCCGGGACGGCGTCCGCAACACCCGGGCCCCCGCCACCAGCCCGAAGGTCAACGCCGTCACCAGCGCGAACGACCCGGTCAGCGAGGTCGCCTGGGCGATGCCGCCGATCGCCGAGGGGGCGATCAACCCCGAGGTGTAGGTGATGGTGGCCACCCCCGCGATGGCCTGGCTGGGCGCCGGGCCGCTGCGCGCGGCCGCCGCGAACGCCAGCGGGACCACCACCGCGATCCCCAGTCCCACCAGACCGAAGCCGGCCATCGCCTGGACCGGCCGGCCCGCGGTGACGATCAGCAGCCCGCCGGCGGTGGCCAGCACCCCGCCGACCCGGACCGTGCGGACCGGGCCGAAACGGGCCACCATCCGGTCCCCGGCCAGCCGGGCGACCGCCATCGTGCAGGAGAACGCCGTGGTGCACGCGGCCGCCAGCCCCGCGTCGGTACCCAGCCGGTCGTGGAGGTAGACCGCCGACCAGTCCAGCGAGGCGCCCTCGGCGAACACCGCGCAGAACCCGATGGCGCCGATGATCACCGCCGACCGCGGCGGGAGCGCGAAGCGCGGCGGCGGATGCTCCTCGGGCGCGCTGCGCAGATCCAGTACGCCCCCGCAGACGAGCGCGCCGAGCAGGGTCAACACCAGGGCGGCGCCGGCGAGATGGAGCCGGGCGTCGGTGCCGATGTGCGCGGCGACGGTGCCGGCCGCCGAGCCGAGCAGCGCGCCCACGCTCCACATCCCGTGCAGCCCCGACATGATCGGCCGGCCCAGCCGGTCCTCGGTCTCCACGCCCAGCGCGTTCATCGCCACGTCCGCCATGCCCGAGGCGGCGCCGTAGACCAGCAGCGCGCCGCAGAGCACGAACAGGTCGGGGGAGAGGGCGGGCAGGGCCAGGGCGAGCGTCCACAGCGCGAGCAGCGCGCGCAGGGCGGTGCGGGCGCCGAGGCGGTGACTGATCCGGCCGGCCAGCGGCATCGCCAGCGACGCGCCGATCGCGGGGAAGGCCAGGGCCAGGCCGAGTTGGCCGGGCGGGATCTGGGTGTGGTCCTGGATCCAGGGGATGCGGGTGGCGAAGTTGCCGGTGACCGAGCCGTGCACGAGGAAGACCGCGGCTATCGCCCAGCGGGCGCGGCGCAGTTGGCGGTCGGGGCATCGGGGATGGGGGGCACGCGAAATGGCGTCCGGAACGCCGTTGCCAGCCATGGCCGGCAAATTAGCAGGGACCCTGCCCCTTAATAAGGGCGACGGTTGCCGGCTTTCCCGCCGGTCCGCTGCGCGGGGCGCGCCGAGTTGTCCGCTGCCCGTCCGCTGCGCGGGGCCGATCCGCTGCGCGGTGCTGTCGGGGTGCGGTGACGGGCCTGCGGGGTGGGGGTGCCAGACTGCTTCGCTTTACGTCTGGCACCCCCACCCCTCCGGC
>NZ_JBIVXW010000042.1:0-84921 GCF_044769405.1 Streptomyces sp. NPDC090442 | reverse complement strand
CGTTTTGTGGTCGGCAATAGTGTTTGGTTTTCCGTGGGGCCTACCACCCCCGGAGACCCGCCCCCTCCCGTTGTGGGGTGGAAATTCTCCAAGCAGGGGTCGAGACGACTGGTCCTCTGACGGTCACCACTCAGCCCACAAGCGTGCGTTGGCCCACCGGCAGGAGGCACCACCCACCGTTCTTCCCACCCATCCCACGGGAGGGGACGGGCCGGAGGGGCAGGGGTTCCGGACGTAAAGCGAAGCAGTCCGGAACCCCTGCCCCGGAGGCCCGTCACCGCACCCCGACAGCCCCGCGCAGCGGACAACAACTCGACCCGCCCCGCGCAGCGGACCGGCGGACCGGCGGACCGGCGGACCGGCGGACCAACTCAGCCCGCGCCGCAGGCGCAAAGGGCGTCGACCCCCACGGCGGGTCAGCCGACAACGTGGGAAGCCACCCCACGGGCATCGCGGCGAACCAGAGCCGCATAGCGGCCATCCGCGGCCAACAGCTCGTCGTGGGTGCCGTGTTCGGCGATCCGGCCGCCGTCGAGGACCACGATCTGGTCGGCGTCCCGGACGGTGGACAGGCGGTGCGCGATGGTGAGGGTGGTGCGGCCCTCGGAGAGCGCGTCCACGGCCTTCTGGACGGCGTGTTCGGTGCGGGTGTCCAGCGCGCTGGTGGCCTCGTCGAGGACGAGGACCGGCGGGTCGCGCAGGATGGTGCGGGCGATGGCCAGGCGCTGCTTCTCGCCACCGGAGAAGCGGTAGCCGCGCTCGCCGACGACGGTGCCGTAGCCGTTGGGGAGGGCCGCGATGTGGTCGTGGATCTGGGCGGTCCGGGCGGCCCGTTCGATCTCCTCGTCGGTGGCGTCGGGCTTGGCGAAGCGGAGGTTCTCGGCGACCGAGGCGTGGAAGAGGTAGGTCTCCTGGGAGACCACGCCGACCGCGCCGGCCAGGGTGTCGAAGCCGAGGTCGCGGACGTCGGTGCCGTCGAGGGTGACCCGGCCGCCGGTGACGTCGTACAGGCGCGGGACGAGGTAGCTCAGGGTGGTCTTGCCGCTGCCGGTCGGGCCGACGACGGCGAGGCTGCTGCCGGCCGGGACGGTCAGGTCGATGCCGTCGAGGGTGGGGGCGACCTCCGGGTCGTAGCCGAAGGAGACGTCCTCGAAGCGGATCTCGCCGCGCGGGGCGGGCAGTTGGACCGGTGCGGCGGGTTCGGTGATGGTGACCGGCAGGTCGAGGTACTCGAAGATGCGCTGGAAGAGCGCGAGCGAGGTCTGCATGTCGACGCCGGTGGACAGCAGGGAGACGGTGGGGCGCAGCAGGCCCTGCTGGAGGGTGACGAAGGCGACCAGGGTGCCCAGGGAGAAGGCGGGGCCGCCGAGTTGGAGGACCAGGCCGGCGGCCCAGTAGATGAGCGCGGGCATGGCGGCCATGACGATGCCGATGGTGGCCATCCGCCAGCGGCCGGCCATGCTGGCGCGGACCTCCAGGTCGACCAGGCGCTCGGACTCGGCGGCGAAGTCCTTGGTGAGGGAGTCGGCGCGGCCCATGGTGCGGCCGAGCAACACCCCGCTGACCGACAGCGACTCGGTGACCATCGCGGACATCGCGGCCATCTGCTTCTGCCTCTTGGTGGTGATCTTCTTGCGCTCGTTGCCGACCCGGCGGCTCACCCAGACGAAGACCGGGAGCAGGAGGAGCGAGACGACGGTCAGCCGCCAGTCGAGGGCGACCATGGCGACGACGGTGGCGACGACGGAGGTCAGGTTGGAGACCAGGGACGTCGCGGTGGAGGTGACGGTGGCCTGCATGCCGCCGATGTCGTTGGCGATCCGGGACTGGACCTCGCCGGTGCGGGTGCGGGTGAAGAACGCCAGCGGCATCCGCTGGAGCTTGGTGTAGACGGCGGTGCGCAGGTCGTGCATGACGCGCTGGCCGACGGTGGTGGATATCAGGGTCTGCAGGACGCCGAAGACGCTGGTGGTGACCGCGGTGGCGATCATGCCGAGGGCGAGCAGGGTGAGCAGGCCGGTGCGCCGGTCGGGGATGGCGACGTCCAGCACCTCCCGGAGGAGGAAGGGGGAGGCCACCGAGACCAGGGAGGACGCGGCGACGAGCAGGCCGACCAGGGCCAGCCGGCCGCGGTAGGGGTGGAACAGCGCGAGGATCCGGCGGAGCTGGACCGGGGCGTCGGGGTCCTTGGGCGGCGGGGTCCAGTCCGGTGCGGGTGGTTCGGGACGCATGGGCTCCTTCGAGGGGGCGGGTGCCAGAAGGCTGGGCGGAGGGGAACTTTGCCGAGCTTAGCTCATTGTTACCTATACTCACAATGAATCTTGTCCTGTACCCTGGGGCCATGTCCTCCCCCGAGCCGTCGGTCAGCGCCAACGTCGCCGAGCAACTGGTGCGACTGACCCGTCGGATGCACCGCAGCCAGAGGCGCCACATGGCCGACCTGGATCTCGCGTTCACCCCCGCGCAGTCCCGTCTGCTGCGGATCGTCGGCCACTGCCACGACGCCCCACCGCGGATGGCCGACCTCGCCGAGCGGCTGGAGGTGGTGCCCCGCGCGGTGACGACGCTGGTGGACGCGCTGGAGGCGAACGGCGCGGTGCGCCGGGTGCCCGATCCGACCAACCGCCGGGTGGTGCGGATCGAGCTGACCGAGACCGGCCGGTCCGCACTGCGGGCGTTGCGCGGCGCCCGTCGGGCCGCCGCGGAGGAGATCCTGGCTCCACTCACCGCCGAACAGCGCACGGAGCTCGGCGGTCTGCTGTCCACCCTCGTCGACGGTCCGGGCGAACCGCACTGACCGGGCCGCCCGGCCCGCCGCACTGACGCACCGTCAACCGGAGGTCACCGTGCCCCTGATGGAGCCCACCCCCGAGGCCCTGCGGCCCACCGCGACCCGCCCCGCGTCCGACCGGGTGCCCGAGCGGCTGGCGGGCGGCACTCCGGAACCGCTGCGCGGCGACCTGATCGCCCTGCTCGGCGCGGACAAGGTCCGGCACGGGGTCTCCGACCTGGTCCGCTACGCCTCCGACGCCAGCCCCTACCGCTTCCTCCCGCAGGTCGTGGTGGTCGCCGAGACCGCCGACGACATCGCGGCGGTCTTCGGCTACGCCCGCGCGCACGGCCGCCACGTGGTCTTCCGGGCCGCCGGCACCTCGCTCAACGGCCAGGCGCAGGGCGAGGACATCCTCGTCGACGTGCGCCGGCACTGGTCCGGCATCGAGGTGCTGAACGACGGCGCCCGAGCCCGGATCCGGCCCGGCACCACCGTTCTGCGGGCCAACGCCACGCTCGCCCGGTACGGCCGGCTGCTCGGCCCCGACCCGGCCAGCGCCATCGCCTGCACGGTGGGCGGCGTGGTCGCCAACAACGCCTCCGGCATGACCGCCGGCACCACCCGCAACTCCTACCGCACGCTGTCCTCGCTGACCCTCGTGCTGCCGTCCGGCACCGTCGTCGACACCGCCCGGCCGGACGCCGACCTCCGACTGGCCCGGGCCGAACCGGTGCTCTGCACCGAGCTGTTGGCCCTCAAGGCGGAGGTCGAGGCGGACCCGGAGCTGGTCGCCCGGATCCGCGCCAAGTACACGCTCAAGAACACCAACGGCTACCGCCTGGACGCCCTCCTCGACGGGCGGACGCCGACCGAGATCCTGCGCGGCCTGATGGTCGGCTCCGAGGGCACCCTCGGCTTCATCGCCGAGACGGTCTTCACGACCCTGCCGCTGGACCGGTGCACCTCCACCGCGCTGCTGTTCTTCCCCACCCTCGCCGCCGCGGCGGCCGCCGTCCCGCGCTTCAACGAGGCCGGCGCCCGGGCCGTGGAGCTGATGGACGGCAACACCCTGCGCGCGTCGGTCAGCGTGGCCGGAGTGCCCGCGGACTGGGCGGAGTTGCCCAAGGAGACCGCGGCGCTGCTGGTGGAGTTCCGGGCGCCGGACGAGGCCGCGCAGCGGGCCCGGGAAGAGGCGGCGGCCGGGGTGTTGGCGGGGCTGGAGCTGGTCGCCCCGGTGCCGTCGGTCGACAACGCCTTCACCCGGGACGCGGCCACCATCGCCGGCTACTGGAAGGCCCGCAAGGCGTTCGTCACCGCGGTCGGCGGCTCCCGGCCCTCCGGCACGACGCTGATCACCGAGGACTTCGCGGTGCCGCCGGCCCGGCTCGCCGACGCCTGCACGGCGCTGCTGGAACTCCAGGCCCGGCACGGCTTCGACGCGGCGGTCGCCGGGCACGCCGCCCACGGCAATCTGCACTTCCTGCTCGCCTTCGACGCCGGCGACCCCGACGACGTGGCCCGCTACGCCGCCTTCATGGACGACTTCTGCCGGCTGACCGTCGAGCGCTTCGACGGCTCGCTCAAGGCCGAGCACGCCACCGGCCGGAACATCGCGCCGTTCCTGGAGCTCGAATGGGGGCCGCGGGCCACCGCGTTGATGTGGCGGATCAAGGAGATCGTGGACCCGCGGGGCATCCTCGCCCCGCGGATCCTCCTGGACCGTGACCCGCGGGCGCATCTGCGCGGGCTGAAGACCATCCCGCAGGTCGAGGCGATCGCCGACCCCTGCATCGAGTGCGGCTTCTGCGAACCGACCTGCCCCAGCGAGGATCTGACCACCACGCCCCGCCAACGCATCGTGCTGCGCCGCGAGATGCTGCGCCAGCCGCCCCGCTCCGCCGTCAACGACGCCCTGCTGGCCGCCTACGGCTACGACGCGGTCGACACCTGCGCCGGCGACTCCACCTGCAAGCTGGCCTGCCCGGTCGGCATCGACACCGGGGCGCTGATGAGGGACTTCCGGCACCGGCGGCACTCCCCGCGCGAGGAGCGGATCGCCGAGCGGACCGCGCGGCACTTCGCCGCCGTCGAGCGGGCCGCCCGGCTGGCGGTGGCCGCCGCGCACCGGCTCGACGACCGGCTGCTGACCTCGCTGACCGGCGCCGCCCGTAAGGCCGTCCGCCCCGACCTGGTACCGGAGTGGCTGCCCCAACTCCCCGGCGCGGCGGCCCGCCGCCTGCCCGCGACCCGCCGGCCGGGCGCCGCCGCCGTGTACTACCCGGCCTGTGTCAACCGGATCTTCGGCGGCCCCGCCGACCACCACGGCCCGTCCCTCCCCGAGGCCGTGGTGGCGCTGGCCCGCCGGGCCGACCGCCCGGTCTGGATCCCCCCGGACACCGCCGGCACCTGCTGCGCCACCATCTGGCACTCCAAGGGCTACGAGCGGGGCAACCGCCTGATGGCCAACCGCATCGTCGAGGCGGCCTGGGTCTGGACGGCCGGCGGCCAACTCCCGCTGATCGTGGACGCGTCCTCCTGCGCCCTGGGCCTGGCCCGCGACGTCGCCCCCCACCTCACGCCGTCCAACCGCGCGCTGCACGCCGAACTGACCGTCGTCGACTCGATCGTCTGGGCCGCGGAGCTCCTCCCCCACCTGGAGATCGGGCGCACCCTCGGCTCCGCCGTCCTCCATCCCACCTGCTCCATGCAGCACTTGGGGGACGAGGAGCAGCTCCGGCGGATCGCCGAGGCGTGCGCCGACGAGGTGGTGGTCCCCGACGACGCGGGCTGCTGCGCGTTCGCCGGCGACCGCGGCATGCTCCACCCGGAGCTCACCGAGTCCGCCACCGCGCGGGAGGCCGCGGAGGTCACCGCCCGCCACTTCGACGCCCACCTCTCGGCCAACCGCATGTGCGAGATCGGCATGGACCACGCCACGGGAGGCCGCGGCTACCGCTCCGCCCTGCTGACGCTGGAGTGGGCGACACGGCCGCAGATCGACCCGTCCGGAGCGTGAGGGCGAGCGGGCGTCAGCGAGCGATGTGCAGCGCCACCGCGCCGTGCGCCGGCACCGTGATCTGCGCCGAACCGTCCCCGCCCACACTCACCTCGTGCCCGCCGCACGCCTTCGGGTCCGCCGCGACCACATCGCAGTACGTGCCGGCCGGCAACGACGTCGCAAACCTCCGCTGCACCTCCCCGTCCCCGCCGTTGAGGGCGACGAACCCGGCCGAACCCCGCCCGAACGCGATCGCGTTGCCCCCGTTGTCCCACCAGTTGGTCAGCGCCGCGGAACCCACCGCGTTGCGGAACCCCACCATCCCGGTGATCTCCCGCTTGGCGTGCTCGTCGGTCCATCCGGAACTGCCCGACGGCGGCGGGCCGGCGTCCTTGTCGGTCCAGGTGTAGCCGGAGTAGACGTTGGGCGAGCCGTACGGCGAGGCGAGCATGAAGACGTTGGCCAGGGTGTAGGCCGCGCCGTCCTTGTAGCTGAGGGTGGAGCCGTTCCGCTCGGTGTCCCAATTGTCGACGAACGTACGGGCCTTGTCGCTGCTCAGCTTGGTGTCGGCGACGGACTTGAGCTGGGCGAGGTTGCCGCCCTGGAAGGCGCTCTTGAGGTGGGTGCCGTAGCGGAACTCGTCGACGTCGCCGGTGCCGGTGTACTCGTCGGGCTGGACGGCCTCGTTGGCGCCGTAGACGACCTCCTGCACCCAGTAGCCGGGGTCCTTCATCTTGCCCTTGATGGCGGCGAGGTCGGTGGCGGCGATGTGCTTGGCGGCGTCGATCCGGAAGCCGTCCGCGCCCAACGACCGCAGGTCGTCGAGGTACTTGGCGAGGGTGGTCCGGACGTAGTCGCTGCCGGTGTCGAGGTCGGCGAGGCCGACCAGCTCGCAGTTCTGGACGTCGGAGCGGTTGGTGTAGTCGGAGATCGGCTTGCGGCAGGTGTGGAAGTCCCAGTCCTGGTAGGAGCCGGGGTAGTTGTACTTGGTGTACTGGGTGCCGCCGGTGCCGGTCCCGGAGCCGGCCGACATGTGGTTGATGACGGCGTCGGCGATGACCTTGACGCCGGCGCGGTGGCAGGCGCTGGCCATCGAGGCGAACGCGGTGCGGTCCCCGAGCCGGCCGGCGATCTTGTAGCTGACCGGCTGGTACGACGTCCACCACTGGTCGCCCTGGATGTGCTCGCTGGCGGGTGAGACCTCCACGTAGCCGTAGCCGGCCGGGCCCAGTTGGTCGGTGCAGGCCCGGGCGACGTCCGCGTACTTCCACTCGAAGAGGGTGGCGGTGACGGTCCGGTCGCCCGGTGGGGTGGCCTGCGAGGGCCAGGGGGCCAGGACGGCCAGGCCGACCGCGGTCACCGTCCCGGTCAGCGCCCCGCCCAGAACACGGGCCCGCCGTCGGGACGTTGGGCTGCCGGGTCGCCGTGCGGGGCGGCTCCTGCGTCGCTGCATCGTTGCGGCTCCTTCGTCATGGGGCACGGGGACCGCGCCCACGAGAGCAGCCACGCGCCAGGCCGCCATGGGGGGATTTCCGCTCCGGAGCCTGCCTTTTCGTGCGTGGACACGTCAAGGTTTTCGGCAAGGCTTTTCAGGCTCTTGCGAAAGACACCGACGGCTGCCGGCGGAGCGCCGCGCCCTCGACGGCCGGGCACTGGCCCGGTGCGAAAAGTCCAGCTACGCGCACCAAGAGTCCAATGTGCCCTCTTGTGCCCCAGGCCGCCCAACCGTCAAGGTCCTCACCGAGGTTCACGACTGTCCCGCGTACGATCCGCTCCCTTGGAGGACCGATGCACGAGGCACCACCGCAGAACCAGGAGCCCGAGGAGACCGGCCCCAGCCGCCGCTCGGTGCTGTGGACCGCGGGCGCGGCGGGCGCCGCCGGGCTGGGACTCGCCGCTCTCGGCACCGGCCCGGCGGCCGCGGCCGCACCCGGCGCGGCCGGCACCGCCGACGCCGCCGCAACCGCCCCGAAGCCGCAGGGCAAGACCATGATCGGGGTGCCGTTCGCGCCGCGCGGCACGGTGCGGGTCGGCATCATCGGCCTCGGCAACCGGGGCGACAGCATGATCGACCTCTTCCTGGCGGTGCCGCACGTGCGCGTGGTGGCGCTCTGCGACCCGGTGAAGGAGAAGGTCGCCAAGGCCGTCGCGAAGGTCACCAAGGCCGGCCAACCCGCCCCGGCCGTCTACACCAACGGGGACCACGACTTCGAAAACCTCTGCCGGCGCACCGACATCGACTTCGTCTACGCGGCGACGCCCTGGGACCGGCACTTCGAGATGGCGAAGACCGCCCTGCTCAACGGCAAGCACGTGGGCACCGAATGCCCGCTGGCGCTGCGCCTGGACCAGCTCTGGGAACTGGTGGACCTCTCGGAGCGCACCCGCAGACACTGCCTCCAGTTGGAGAACTGCTGTTACGGCAGAAACGAGATGCGGGTGCTGCGGATGGCGCACGCCGGCCTCTTCGGCGAACTGCTGCACGGCGCCGGGGCGTACCTCCACGACCTGCGGGGCCTGATGTTCGACCCGAAGTACTACGAGGGGCCCTGGCGCCGGCTGTGGCACACCCGGCTGCGCGGCGACCTCTACCCCACCCACGGCTTCGGTCCGGTCGCCAACTACATGGACGTCAACCGCGGCGACCGGGTGGTGCGGATCGCCAGCTTCGGCACGCCCGCACTAGGCCTGGCCGCCTACCGCAAGCAGCACATGCCGCCCGGCGACCCGAGTTGGAAGGAGTCGTACGTCGAGAGCGACCGGACGATCAGCCTGGTGCAGACGGCCAAGGGCCGGGTGATCCGGCTGGAGCACGACGTCTCCACCCCGCACCCGTACAGCCGGATCAACAGCCTCGGCGGGACCAGGGGGCTCTTCGAGGACTATCCCGAGCGGATCTATCTGGAGCCGGACCAGGGCAACGACGAGTGGGGCGACTTCGGCAGGTACACCGAGTGGGACCACTGGTTGTGGAAGGAGCACGCCAACCCGCCCGGCGGCCACGGCGGGATGGACTACATGCTGGTCTTCCGGCTGACCCAGTGCCTGCGCCTGGGCCTGGTGCCGGACTTCGACGTCTATGACGCGGCGACCTGGTCCGCGCCGGTGCCGCTGAGCGACCGCTCGCTGCGGGCGAAGGGCGTGCCGCAGGAGATCCCGGACTTCACCCGGGGGCTGTGGCACAAGGCGCGGCCCGGGATGGACTCGCCCAAGCCGGCCGAGTAGCGGGGGACTTGTCCCCGGCACGACTCCGGGGTCCGGTGGCGGGTGGGCCGCCGGACCCCGGTGGGTCACTGCTCGCCGGGGGCGACGGCGGTGCCGTCCGGCTTCTGCTGGCCGGCGGGGGCGGTCGCCGCCGGCGACCGCCCGGCCGGGGCCGCGCCGGCCAGCACCTGCTTCGCCGTCACCCGGTCCAGCGCACCCTCCCAACGGGACACCGCGAAGACCGCGACGCAGTTGCCGAGCAGGTTGGTCGCCACCCGCATCGAGTCCATGATCCGGTCGACGCCGAGCAGCAGGGCGACCGCGGCGGCCGGGATGACGCCGAGCGCGGAGGCGGTCGCGGAGAGCGCCAGGAACGCCGAACCGGGCACCCCCGCCATGCCCTTGCTGGTCAGCATCAGCACCAGTACGACGGTGAGTTGCTGACCGAGCGAGAGGTGCACGCCGATGGCCTGCGCGATGAAGAGGGTGCCGACGGAGAGGTAGATGGAGGCGCCGTCGAGGTTGAAGGAGTAGCCGGTGGGCAGCACCAGGCCCACCGCGTCGTCCCGGCAGCCGGCGGCGCGCAGCTTCTGCATCATCCGGGGCATCACCGTCTCGCTCGATCCGGTGCCCAGCGCCAGCAGCAGCTCCTCGCGGGTGTAGCGGACGAACTTCCACAGGCTCAGCCCGGTCACGGCCTTGAGGGCGAGGCCCAGCAGGACCAGGAAGACCAGCGCGACGCCGTAGCAGACCGCGATCAGCTTGCCGTACGTGGACATCGCGCCCAGCCCGTATTGGGCGACGAGGTGGGCGGTGGCCCCGAGGACCGCGAGCGGGGCGAGGCGCATGATGTAGCCGACGATGGTGAAGACCACGTCCTGGGTCTGCTCGATCAGCGGCAGCAACTGGGGCACCCGCTGCTGCCCGAGGTGCAGCAGCGCCGCGCCCACCAGGCAGGCCAGGACGAGGACTTGGAGCAGCGAGTTCTCGGCGAACGCGCCGACCGCGCTGTTCGGCAGGGCCTCCAGGACGAACTGGGCGGCGGAGGGCAGCTTTCCACCGCCGGTCTGGGCGTTCACCGCGCCCTTGTCGAGCGTGGCCGGGTCGATGTGCATCCCCGCGCCGGGCGCGAAGACGTTGCCCGCCAGCAGGCCCACGACCAGGGCGGCGCTGGTCGCGACCTCGAACCAGATCAGGGCCTTGACGCCGATCCGGCCGAAGGACTTGAGGTCGCCGGCCTTGGTGATGCCGGCGACCACGACGCAGAAGACGAGCGGGGAGATCACCGCCTTGATGAGGCGGACGAAGCCGTCGCCCAACGGCTGGAGCGAGCCGCCCGCCTGCGGCCAGAGGCGTCCTACCAGGACACCGAGCAGCAGGGCGAGCAGGACCTGGGCGAACAGGCTGGTGCGCAGCAGTCGTCCGGCACGGCGGACGAGGGTTCCGGTGGCGTGCGGCACGGGCACTCCTCCATGGACGGATTTTGGAGTACGGAAGTGGACTTCCGAAGTCCGCCACTATGGTCGGTCGCCGATCGCGCTGGAAGGGGGCGGTGCAACTTCCGGGAAAATCTTGGAGCTTGATCCAAGCAGAGCGGCGCGGTGGCCTCCCTCGCCCGGCCCGTCGCTCGCCGGTTCACCCCGACAGGTGCGCCTTGTCCCCCATCACCACCACCGGCTGCCGCGCCGGGTCGAGCGCCCGCAGCAGCGCCGCCATCGCCGGCTCGGCCACGCTGATGCAGGCCGAGGTCCCGCTCCCGTGGTCCACATGGAGCCAGACCCCGCCGCCCTTGGACTGCCCCTGTGGGCGCGTGGGGTCCAACGGGGAGGCACCCGCGACCCGGTTGTAGTCGATCGCCACCACGTAGTCGAAGTCGTGGCGGGTGTTCTTCGACCAGTACGACGGCGGGGTGAAGGCCGCCGAGTGGGTGTACGGCAGCCGGGTCCCCGGATCGGCGCGCACCCCGCCGGCGTCGGTCAGCCGGAACACCCCGACCGGGCTGCGCTGATCGTCCTCGTGGTGATCCACCGTCCACCCGCGCCGACCGTTGTGCGCCGGCCAACTCGCCTCGGACAGCCAGTCGTTGCCCGCACGGTCGTACAGCACCACGGTCGCGTCCGGGGAGTTCGGGCCCGCCCCGTACACCGCGACGACCTGGCGGCTGCCGGCCGGAATCCGGGCGCGCAGCGCGGCGCCGACCTCCGGGAGGTCCTTGTGACGGGTGGTGGCCGAGCCCCCGCGGGCCGGGCCGCCGGGCCGCTCCCGGGCCCCGGCCCCCTCGCCCTTGGCGTCCCGTCGCCCGTCGCCCCCGTGGCCGGCACCGCAACCGGCAAGCAGGACCGCCGTCGCCGCGGCCACCGCCGCCGCCCTCATCGCACCGCCCACCGTCCGCATGACGCCCATGCTCCCACCTCACCCTGACGGGTCATCGGCCCCCAACGAGCGGGACGGCAAAGCCGTTCCCGCGGCTTAACCACCTTTCTGGTGAAAAACGGTTTGAAGCCGGGCCCCTCAACGCGCCACGCTTCCCTGTGCCGCCGCTCGCGCCGGGGCCCGTCACGGCCGGCCGCGAGGGCCACTCCGGCCTGCGCCCAAGGCACCGCACCCGCCGCCGCCCGCGCGCGGCCCGTCCCTCGACCACCGCGACAACTCCCCTGGACATCATGCGCATTCGTGACCTACCCCATCCCGACCCCGGCGTCCCGGACGTCCGCAGCGGCGGCCGATTCCTCGTCTGGCTGTGCCGGCAACAGCGCGGCGGGCTGCTCAAGGCCCTCTTCTGGGGGCTGGTGCACATGGGCTCGCTGGCCGCCTTCCCGCTCCCGGTGGGCCTGGCCGTACAGGCCGCGGTCGACGGCCGCGGCTCCCGACTGGCGCTGGCGGGCGGGGTGTTGGCGCTGCTCGGCACCGCGGTCGCGGTCAGCGACATCATGCTGCACCGCGCGTCCGTGACCAACTGGATCGTCACGGTGGCCCGGATGCAGCAACTGCTCAGCCGCAAGACCGCGGAGCTGGGCGGGGCGATGACCCGACGGGTGGCCGCCGGCGAGATCGTGGCCGTCAGCACCGGTGACCTGGAGCGCATCGGCTGGTTCGTCGAGGCGCTCTCGCGGTTCACCGCGGCGCTGGTGGCCTCGGTCGGCGTCTGCCTGGCGCTCGTCGGCTACCAGCCCACGCTCGGCCTCGTCGTCGCCCTCGGCGCGCCCGTCCTGGCGCTGGCCGTGCTGCCGCTGCTGCCGCCGGCCACCCGCCGGGCCGACGACCAGCGGGACAAGGCCGGTCGGGCCACCGAACTCGCCTCCGACACCGTCGCCGGCCTCCGGGTGCTGCGCGGCATCGGCGGCGAGAGCCTCTTCCTCGGCCGCTACCGCGACGCCTCCCAGGAGGTCCGCCGGGCCGCCGTCCGCAGCGCCCGCATGTGGTCGCTGATCTCGGCCGTCCAGGTCGCGCTGCCGGGCCTGTTGCTGATCGCGGTGGTCTGGTACGGCGTCCGCCTCGCGCTCGACGGCAGCATCGCCATCGGCGAACTCGTCACCGTCTACGGCGCGGTGTCCTTCCTGCTGTACCCGCTGCGCCACTTCGAAGAGCTCACGATGTCCTGGTCGTTCTCCCTCCCCTCGGCGGGACGCACGGCCCGCGTGCTGGCGCTGAGCCGGCCGGTGGAAGGCCGGCTGACCGCCGCGGAGCCGCCCTCCGGCGACCTGCACGACCCGGTGAGCGGACTGACCGCCCGGGCCGGGCAGTTGACCGCCGTGGTCTGCGGCGACCCGGACGCCGCCGGCCGACTCGCCGACCGGCTCGGCGGCCACCCGCCGCACACCGACCCGCCCGGGCACCCGGATCTCCCCTCCGGCCTCGGCGCCGGCACTGACGTCGGGGCCGGCGTCGAGGTCGAAGCTGACGCCGTCGCGGCCACGATCCTCGGTCCGGATTCCGGCGAACCGGCACCGCCGCGCCACGCCGCGGGCCGACGCGACATGGACCACCACGCCCCGGACCACCACCACCCGGACCATTTCGACACCGTCAACTCCCTTGCGGAACCGGACCGTTCGCCCTCCGTCGCCCTCGGCGGCACCCCGCTGGACGACCTCCCCCGCGACACCGCCCGGGCCGTGGTGCTCGTCCAGGACAAGGACCCGGTGCTGCTCTCCGGGACGCTCGGGGAGCTCCTCGACGTCCCGGCATCCGGCCGGGTGACCGCCACCGCGGCACTCGACGCGGCCCACTGCGGCGATGTGCTGGCCGCGTTGGCCCGGGCGTCCGCCGACGACCGCGACGACCCGATGCGCGGCCGCCTCACCGAGCGCGGCCGGTCGCTCTCCGGCGGCCAGCGGCAGCGCCTGGCCCTGGCCCGCTCGCTGGTCGCCGACCCCGAGGTGCTGGTGCTGGACGAGCCGACCAGCGCGGTCGACGCCCACACCGAGGCCCGGGTCGCGGACGGACTGCGAGATATCAGGACCGGCCGCACGACCGTGGTCCTCACCTCCAGCCCGCTGCTCCTGGACCGCGCCGACCAGGTGGTGTTCGTCCAGGGCGGCAAGGTCGCCGGCGAGGCACCGCACCGCGAACTGCTCGTCACCCACCCCGAATACCGCGCCGTCGTCACCCGCGAACCCGACCCCGCCCCGGCCGCGTCGACGCCCCGCACCGAACCCACCATCGAGGAGACCGCATGATCGGCCTGGCCCCGCCGGAGCAGGACGCCGGCCCGCCACCGACCGCCGCCACCCTGCCGGTCGGCTCGCCGGCGACGGTCCGCGCCTATGTCGGCGAACTGATCCGCCGGCACCGCGGGCCGTTCACCGTGCTGGTCACCGTCAACGCCGTCGCGGTGATCGCCTCGATGGTCGGGCCCTACCTCCTCGGTGGGCTGGTCGAGGACCTGTCGGCGGGCCGCGGCGGACAGATCCAACTCGGCCGCACCATCGGCCTGTTCGCCCTCGCGCTGATCGTCCAGACGGTCTTCGTCCGGATGGTGCGGCTGCGCGGCGCGATGCTCGGCGAGCGGATGCTGGCGGACCTGCGCGAGGACTTCCTGGTCCGGTCGGTGGCGCTGCCACCGGGCGTCCTGGAGCGGGCCGGCACCGGCGACCTGCTGTCCCGGATCACCACCGACATCGACCGGCTCGCCGAGGCGATGCGGGAGGCCGTGCCGCAACTGTCGATCGGCGTGGTGTGGATCGGACTGCTGCTCGGCGGGCTCACCGTCACCGCCCCGCCGCTCGCGCTGTCCGTGCTGGTCGCGCTGCCGGTGCTGTTGGTGGGCTGCCGCTGGTACTTCAGGCGCGCGCCCGCCGCCTACCGCTCCGAGGCCGCCGGCTACGCCGCGGTCTCCGCCACCCTCACCGAGTCCGTGGACGCCGGCCGCACCATCGAGGCGCACCGGATGGGCGCCCGCCGGATCGCCCTGTCCGAGCGCCGGATCCGCACCTGGACCCAGTGGGAGCGCTACACCCTCTCCCTGCGCTCGGTCCTCTTCCCGGTCATCAACGTCACCCACGTGCTCATCCTCGGTGCGGTCGTGGTGCTCGGCGGGGCGTTCGTACTGCGCGGCTGGCTCACCCCGGGGCAGTTGACGACCGGCGCGCTGCTGGCCCAGATGCTGACCGAACCGGTCAACCTCGTGCTGCGCTGGTACGACGAGCTCCAGGTGGCCCAGGTGTCGATCGCCCGGCTCGTCGGCGTCCGGGAGATCGAGCCGGAGGCCGCCGACGCCTCGGCGGCGCCCGACGGCCGGGAGGTGCGCGCCGAGGACGTCACCTTCGGCTACCGCGCCGGCGTCGACGTGCTGCGCGAGGTGTCCCTGCGCGTCCGGCCGGGCAGCAGGGTGGCGCTGGTCGGCCCGTCGGGCGCCGGAAAGTCCACCCTGGGCCGGCTGTTGGCCGGCATCTACGGGCCGCGGGCCGGCTCGGTGTCTCTGGGGGGCACGGAGCTGTCCACGATGCCGACCGAGCGCGTCCGGGAGCACGTCGCCCTGGTCAACCAGGAGCACCACGTCTTCGTCGGGACGCTCCGGGACAACCTGCTGCTGGCCCGCACGGACGCGGCCGACGCCGAACTCTGGGCGGCGCTGGGCGCGGTGGACGCGGACGCCTGGGCCGGCGCGCTGCCCGGCGGCCTGGACGCCGAGGTGGGCTCCGGCGGCACGGCGCTGACCCCGGCCCAGGCCCAACAGATCGCGCTGGCCCGCCTGGTGTTGGCCGACCCGCACACCCTGGTCCTGGACGAGGCGACCTCGCTGCTGGACCCGCGCGCCGCCCGCCAGTTGGAGCGGTCCCTGGGCAAGGTCCTCGACGGCCGCACGGTCGTGGCCATCGCCCACCGGCTGCACACCGCGCACGACGCCGACGTCATCGCGGTCGTCGAGGACGGCCGGATCAGCGAACTGGGCAGCCACCGCGAACTGGTCGCGGCCGGCGGCGCATACGCGGCGCTGTGGCGCTCCTGGCACGGCTGAGCCGCAGACGACGCAGGGTGGTGCCCCGACATGCGGCGGTGCGCCACCCGGGCGCCGCTCCGCCGTGACACCCGTGACGCACGGGGCCGCCCCACCGGGCCACGCCCCCGACGCATCAGAACGGGCCGTCGATACGTCGGGCCGGACCGCCGGCGCTCCGCCCCGCATCCGCGCGGCGACGCGACGGACGCGACGGACGCGACGGACGCGACGGACGCGACGGACGCGACGGATCAGACGTAGCCCAAGGCCCCCAACGCCCCTATGGCGCCCAGCAGCATGAACACCGGCATCAGCACCTTCATCTCCACCCAGCTCCCGGCCCGGAACCGCATCGGCTTGGGGGTGCCCAGCGGGTACCACCGCTTCCGGCCTATCGGGATCGGCCACAGGATCGGACAGCCCGAGACGGTCAGCGCGTCGCCGATGTCGTGCACCAGCGCGCCCAACATGATCGGCAGGCCCAGCCAGAGGTACTCCTGCCCCGGCTCGGCGAACAGCCAGTTCGCGCCGTTGCCCGGCTCGTCCATCACCTGCGCCAGGATCCAGGCCGTCGCGGCGCCGAGCAGCCACACCAGCACGTCGCTGGAGACCCGCGCCGCCCGCCACAGCAGCCCTTCGATGGCGAGCACCATGTGCACGAAGAGGATGCCGAGCACCGCCCAGCGGCCACCCTCCGTGGCCAGCAGCGACATGCCCCCACCGACCAGCACCGCCCACAGCCAGGTGTGGGTCAGCGTCCGGTGCCCGCCGGAACGGTTCGCGTCGCCACGCATCTTGGTCGCCTTGTAGGCCGCGTGCGAGAGGGTGTCGACGACTTCGCACAGCCACCGCGACAGCGGCCCGA
Source organism: Streptomyces sp. NPDC090442 (assembly GCF_044769405.1). NCBI lineage: Bacteria > Bacillati > Actinomycetota > Actinomycetes > Kitasatosporales > Streptomycetaceae > Streptomyces > Streptomyces sp. NPDC090442. The sequence goes on along the minus strand of NZ_JBIVXW010000042.1, from coordinate 68,639 downwards.
AGGCGCGCGAGATGGTGGCCGCCTTGTGGTCGAGGTCCGGAGCGAGCGCGGCCCCGGCACAGATCAGCGCACCACTGACCAGGACCGGCCAGGGCATCGGAGACCCGGCGCCGTAGGCCGCCGCTCCCACCCCCAGCCAGGCAGCGGCTCCCGACAGCGAGTGCGCCGGTCCCATCATGGTTGTTCCCCACCCCTTGTTCTGCGCTTCTGACACCCGGTCGGCAACTCAGCGTAGCGTCAAACGATCTCCGTCCGAGGAGCGGGTGCAGCGGCCCACCCGCCTCACCGACAGGGTCGGACACGGTCCGCACGCGGCCGTGCGCGGGGTGTGTGCCCCCTCGTGCGCCGGGGCGCACGACGGCCTCCCGCGACCGTCGTTGGTCTCCGGTTGATCTCCATCCGGAGCACCGGTTCCCGGATCCGGGTGCCGGGCAGGCAGTATGGGGGGCGTGACCCTCATCGATCATCTGCCGAACACCGCCGACCCCGACGCCCTCTTCGAAGCCTTTTCGGGCTGGGCCGAACAGCAGGGCATCGCGCTCTACCCTGCCCAGGAGGAGGCGCTGATCGAAGTGGTCTCGGGGGCGAACGTCGTGCTGTCCACCCCCACCGGCTCGGGCAAGAGCCTGGTGGCCGCCGGCGCGCACTTCACCGCCCTCGCCAACGATCAGGTCACCTTCTACACCGCACCGATCAAGGCGCTGGTCTCGGAGAAGTTCTTCGACCTGTGCAAGCTGTTCGGCACCGAGAACGTCGGGATGCTCACCGGCGACGCCTCCGTCAACTCCGACGCCCCGGTGATCTGCTGCACCGCCGAGGTCCTCGCCTCGATCGCGCTGCGTGACGGCAAGCACGCCGACATCGGCCAGGTCGTGATGGACGAGTTCCACTTCTACGCCGAACCGGACCGCGGCTGGGCCTGGCAGATCCCGCTGCTGGAGCTGCCGCAGGCCCAGTTCGTGCTGATGTCGGCGACGCTCGGCGACATGTCGCGCTTCGAGGAGGACCTGACCCGGCGCACCGGCCGGCCCACGTCGGTGGTCCGCTCCGCGACCCGGCCCGTGCCGCTGTCGTACGAGTACCGCACCACGGCGATGACGGAGACGCTGACCGAGCTGCTGGAGACCCGCCAGTCGCCGGTCTACATCGTGCACTTCACCCAGGCCGCCGCCGTGGAGCGGGCGCAGGCGCTGATGAGCATCAACATGTGCACCCGCGCCGAGAAGGACGAGATCGCCAAGCTGATCGGGAACTTCCGGTTCACCACCAAGTTCGGGCGGAACCTCTCGCGGTACGTCCGGCACGGCATCGGCGTGCACCACGCGGGCATGCTGCCGAAGTACCGACGGCTGGTGGAGAAGCTGGCGCAGGCGGGGCTGCTGAAGGTGATCTGCGGCACCGACACCCTTGGCGTGGGCGTCAACGTCCCCATCCGCACGGTGCTGTTCACCGCGCTGACCAAGTACGACGGGACGCGGGTGCGGACGCTGCGGGCGCGGGAGTTCCACCAGATCGCGGGCCGCGCCGGGCGGGCCGGCTTCGACACCGCGGGCTTCGTGGTGGCACAGGCACCCGAGCACGTGGTGGAGAACGAGAAGGCGCTGGCCAAGGCGGGCGACGATCCGAAGAAGCGCCGCAAGGTGGTCCGCAAGAAGGCGCCGGAGGGCTTCGTCAACTGGAACGAGAACACCTTCGAGAAGTTGATCGCCTCCGATCCGGAGCCGCTGACGTCCCGTTTCCGGGTGACGCACGCGATGCTGCTGTCGGTGATCGCCCGGCCGGGCAATGCGTTCGAGGCGATGCGGCGGCTGTTGGAGGACAACCACGAGCCGCGCCGGAACCAACTGCGCCACATCCGCCGCGCGATCGCGATCTACCGTTCCCTCGTGGACGGCGGCATCGTCGAGCGGCTCCCGGAGCCGGACGCGGAGGGCCGGATCGTCCGGCTCACCGTGGACCTCCAGCAGGACTTCGCGCTCAACCAGCCGCTGTCGACGTTCGCACTGGCCGCGTTCGACCTGCTCGACCCCGAATCCCCCTCCTACGCCCTGGACATGGTCTCGGTGGTGGAGTCGACGCTGGACGACCCCCGGCAGATCCTGGCCGCCCAGCAGAACAAGGCGCGCGGCGAGGCCGTCGCGCAGATGAAGGCCGACGGCGTCGAGTACGAGGAGCGCATGGAGCGCCTCATGGACGTCGAGTACCCCAAGCCGCTGGACGAGATCCTTTCGCACGCCTACGGCCTCTACCGCAAGAGCCACCCGTGGGTCGGCGACCACCCGCTGTCGCCGAAGTCGGTCATCCGCGACATGTACGAACGCGCCATGACCTTCACGGAGTTCACCTCCTTCTACGAGCTGGCACGCACCGAGGGCATCGTGCTGCGCTACCTCGCCAGCGCGTACAAGGCGCTGGACCACACCGTGCCGGACGATCTGAAGTCGGAGGACTTCCAGGACATCGTGGCCTGGCTGGGCGAGATGGTCCGGCAGGTCGACTCCAGCCTGCTGGACGAGTGGGAGCAACTGGCCAACCCGGAGGTGGAGACGGCGGAGGAGGCGGCCGAGCGCGCCGACCAGGTCCGGCCGGTCACCGCCAACGCCCGGGCGTTCCGCGTGCTGGTCCGCAACGCGATGTTCCGGCGGGTGGAGCTGGCGGCGCTGGACAAGGTCGAGGAACTCGGCGAGATGGACGGCGAGTCCGGCTGGGACGCCGACGCCTGGGGCGAGGCGATGGACGCCTACTGGGACGAGTACGAGGACCTGGGCACCGGCCCGGACGCCCGCGGCCCCAAGCTCCTGCAGATCGAGGAGGATGCCGAGCACGGGCTGTGGAAGGTGCGGCAGACTTTCGCCGACCCGAACGGTGACCACGACTGGGGCATCTCGGCCGAGGTGGATCTGGCCGCCTCCGACGAGGAGGGTCGCGCCGTCGTGCGGGTCACCGAGGTGGGGCAGTTGTGAGGCGGCGGCCTCGACCGAGGCCGCCGGGGAAGACGACGGAGGGCCACCGGTGACGACGAATCCGGCCGAGAAACTGGTCGATCTGCTGGACCTCGAACAGATCGAGGTCAACATCTTCCGGGGCCGCAGCCCCCAGGAGAGCCTCCAGCGGGTCTTCGGCGGGCAGGTCGCCGGCCAGGCGCTGGTGGCCGCCGGGCGGACCACGGACGGGGACCGCCCGGTCCACTCGCTGCACGCGTACTTCCTCCGGCCGGGCCGGCCGGGGGTGCCGATCGTGTACCAGGTCGAACGCGTCCGGGACGGGCGGTCGTTCACCACCCGCCGGGTCGTCGCCGTCCAGCAGGGACGCACGATCTTCAATCTGACCGCCTCCTTCCACAAGCCGGAACCCGGCTTCGAACACCAACTGCCGATGCACCGGGCGCTGCCGGACCCGGAGGAACTGCCCAACGTCGCGGAAGAGGTCCGCGCGCACCTGGGCGGTCTGCCCGAGGCGCTGGAACGGATGGCGCGCCGGCAGCCGTTCGACATCCGGTACGTCGACCGGCTGCGCTGGACGCCGGACGAGATCGAGGGCGCGGAGCCGCGCAGCGCGGTGTGGATGCGCGCCGTCGGGCCGCTGGGCGACGACCCGTTGGTGCACACCTGTGCGCTGACCTACGCCAGCGATATGACGTTGCTGGACGCGGTCCGCATCCCGATCGAGCCCCTGTGGGGCCCGCGCGGCTTCGACATGGCCTCCCTCGATCACGCGATGTGGTTCCACCGCCCGTTCCGCGCGGACGAGTGGTTCCTCTACGACCAGGAGTCCCCGATCGCCACCGGCGGCCGGGGTCTGGCCCGCGGCCGCATCTACGACCGCGCCGGCCGCCTGCTGGTCTCCGTCGTCCAGGAGGGGCTGTTCCGCACGTTGGGCGACTGACGGGGCCCGCACGGTGCGCGGCGCCGACGTCCTACGCTCGGCTCATGGACTTCACCCTCACCGCGGCCGAGCAGGCCGTCGTCCGCCAGATCGCCGCCCGCCTGCGGGCCGGCGCGCCCCCGACGGACGACGATCTGGCCGACGAACTGGGCGACGAGGCCCGCCCGCTGCTGCAGTCCCTGCTCGACAAGGGCTGGCTGGTCGTCGGCGCGGAGCGCACCGTGACCCTGTCGACGATCGCCCGCGCCGTGCTGTCGGAGCCGTCGGACCAGGGGGACGCCGGACAACCCCACCGGTGACGGTGGGCGACGCCTCCCGGCCCACCATCCGCGCAGCCGCATCCCCGCCCGCCCTGGCCGGATCGGGTGCCGCGAGCGGGCGTGCCGGGCGCCGCGACGCCGCGGAGACCCGTCAGAAGCGCCCTAGCCGCGCAGGGTGAGGTTTCTGGCCCCGGCCGGCCAGGTGGGGGCGTTCCGCAGGCTCGGTGGCCGGCCGGTGCGCTGGGCGGCCGCGGGGCGGGCCCGGCCCGGGTCCTCCCGGCGGGCGGTTTCCAGGGCGCGGGAGAGATTGACGCGGTACCACAGCACCTCGTCGAACTCCTCCGCGACCAGGGCCCGTTCGAAGGACTCCCGGGCCGCCGGGGTCGCCGCGATCGCGGAGGCGAGGGCGGGCCGGAGCCGGCGGAGCACCGCGCGCTCCAGCGCGTCCTCGGCCACCGACGCCAGCTCCTCCGGCGGCAGGACGGCGGCGATCACCGCCGCCGACTCCCATGGATCGTCGGTCCGACCCATGAGTTGGGCGACCCTCCGGCTGCGCCACTGGCGGGCCCGCCAGTCCTGCCCGCTGGTGAGCATCACCCGCATCGCGATCGGGGTGTTGCCCCGCAGCAGCTCCGGCTCCCGGTCGGCGAACTCCGCGATCTCCGCCGCGAGATAGAGCCAGACCACGGCGCCGAAGCGGTTCACATAGAAGCGGACCGGGCCCACGCAGCCGGCGCGGGTGAGCCGCAGCGCCCGGCCGGGGCCGACGCCCATCAGCGCGGCCGCCTCATGCGTGGTGACCGTACGGAGGCGGCTGCGGAGCGCCTCGGGAAAGCCCGGCTCGATCTGGAGGCGGGCGACCTCCTCCGCCGGCACCCGGCGTCGGCCGGGCGGCCCTCCGCTTCCCTGCCGGCCGTCGGACCCGGCCGGGACCGTACGGACCTCCCCGAGCTGGACGGCGAGCTCGAACTCGCCCGTCCGCAACTGGAGTTCCTGGGCGGCACGCCCCGTCGAGAGCGTCTGCTGCCCGTCGCACATCACTGTCACCGTCATGGTGGTCTCCCCCTGCGACTCGTTCGTCGTTCACTGACGGTTACGACGTTAGCCGCTGACAGTGACAGTGCGTCAACGCTCGCTTCGGGCCTGTGGATAACTCTCCGGCCGGCGGGCCGCGACGCCCAGGTGCTCCCCGACGCGGTTGACCAACAGCGTCATCTCGTAGGCGATCTGGCCCATGTCGGCGTCGGCGCCGGCCAGCACGCACAGACAACTGCCGTCCCCCGCCGCCGTCACGAACAACACCCCGTCGTCGTACTCGATCATCGTCTGCCGCACCCGACCGACGCCGAAGTGCAGCGCGGATCCCTTCGCGAGGCTGTGCAGTCCGGAGGCGACCGCGGCGAGGTGCTCGGCGTCCGCCCCCGCCAGCTCCTGGCTCGCGCCGGTCACCAGCCCGTCGTTGGACAACACCAACGCGTGCCGCACCAACTCGACTCGTTTGGTCAGGTCGTCCAGCAGCCAGTCGAGTCCGCTGCTCAGTGCCATGCCGCTCCCTCCCCGTATCCCCGTCCGCGGTCTGGCCGGACGGCAGTTCGCGGCCCGTCGGCGGGCCGCCGTGCCAGCCTGTCCCACCTCCGCCGTCTCGGCAAGCGGCCCCGCAGCGGCGAGCCACGTGCGGTGCTGCTGGTGCCGACGGCGAGGATGGCGGCATGGCACACAGGATGACGAAGGATGAGTGGCGGGCGTTCCTTTCCGAGGGCACCTGAACCGGAAAACTCTCGACGGTGCGGGCCGACGGCAGTCCGCACGTCGCCCCGGTGTGGTTCCTCCTGGACGGTGACGAGTTGCTGTTCAACACCGGTCGGGACACGGTCAAGGGCCGCAATCTGGCCCACGACGGCAGGGTGGCGCTGTGCGTCGACGACGAGCGGCCGCCGTTCTCGTTCGTGGTCGTGCAGGGGACGGCGGAGCTGGGCGACGAACTGTCGGACGTGCGGCACTGGGCGACCCGGATCGCGGCGCGCTACGTGGGCGAGGAGCGCGCGGAGGAGTACGGGGCTCGCAACGGCGTCCCGGGCGAACTGGTGGTGCGGGTCCGGATCGACAAGGTGGTGGCGCTCGCCGGGGTCGCGGACTGAGGAACGGGCCCGCTGGCCGGCGCCAGCGCTCGGTACCGAACGGCCCGCCGGGCCCACCTACCGGGCGGAGTGCCTCCGTCCGGCGTGCTCGACCAGCCGGACCAGCACCTCCTTGCCCGAGTCGCGGTCCCGGGCGTCGCACAGCACGACGGGCGTCCCGCGCCCCAGATCCAGGGCGCGGGAGACCTCGTCGGCCCCGTAGGAGCCGGCCCCCGGGAAGCAGTTGACGGCCACGACGAACGGCAGGTCGCGGCGCTCGAAGTAGTCCACGGCCGGGAAGCAGTCCGGCAGCCGCCGGGTGTCGGCCAGTACCACCGCGCCCAGCGCCCCCTCGGAGAGGTCGTCCCACAGGAACCAGAAGCGGTCCTGGCCCGGGGTGCCGAAGAGGTACAGGGAGAGCCCGGCCCGTATGGTGATGCGGCCGAAGTCCATCGCCACGGTGGTGCTGGTCTTGCCCACCACTCCCCCGGCGTCGTCGACCACCCGTCCCGCCTCGCTGAGTTGCTCCTCGGTACGCAGCGGCCGGATCTCGCTCACCGCGCCCACCAGGGTCGTCTTGCCCACCCCGAAACCACCCGCCACCAGGACCTTCAGGGCCATATCGGGGGCAGGGGGTGGGGGCGTGTCCTCCGGGGGCCCTTGCACGGCGTTCATCGGCCGTCTCCTCCAAGGTGCGAGGTCCCGCGCGGCGCGGGTGTGCGGATCCAGGGCACAGCGATGGGGCCGGGTGCGGCACCGCGTGCCGTCCGGAACCATGGCGAGGACCGTACCTCCCGCTGATCGGGATGTCCTCGGATTCGGGAAAGCCGGTGCCGGCCCGTACCGTGCGCCTGCTTTCGGCCATGCCCGCCGCGGACCGGGCCGCCTCGGGCCGGAGTTGCCGTACAGGCGTTCCCCGCCCGCGCCGGCCATGGGGAATCATGTGCGCATGACGCAGCAGCGGGCGACGCGGTCGCCCAAGCGGCACCCGACGGCCGCCGGGGCCAACGCCTCGGCGGCGACCGTGGAACGCAACGGCATCAACCCGGTGCCGGACGCCGAACGGCACGGCGCGCCACGGGCGTTGTTCTGGCCCTGGGCCGCCTCCGGGCTGTCCCTGCTCGGCATCGCCTACGGGATCTACGTCATGGGTCTTGGCCTCAACGCCTGGCAGGCGGTGGTCACCGGGACGGTGGGCTATGTGCTGTCGTTCCTCCTGGTGGGCCTGGTGTCGGTGGCCGGGGCGCGGACCGGCGCGCCCACCATGGCCATCGGGCGGACCGTCTTCGGCCGTCGGGGCAACGCGCTGCCCACCGTGTTCAGTTACGTCTCCAACGTCGGCTGGGAGACGGTCCTGGTCGCGCTCTCCTCCCTGGGCGGCGCCACCATCCTGGCGCGCGTTGCGCCGGCGGTCTTCGCGCGGGCGGACGGGCGGACGCCGACCACCGGGGCGCAGGCCCTGTGCTTCGCCGTGACCGCCGTGACGGTGGTGGTCGTCGGCGTCTACGGGCACGCGCTGATCATGAAGGTGCAGAAGTACCTGACCGCCGCCATCACCGCGATGACCGCGGCCTACCTGGTGCTGATGGCGGACCGGATCCACCTCTCCGCCCTCGGGGCGGGCCGGCCGGCCACTCTCGGCACCGCCATCGGGGGCGTGGTCTTCGCGACGACCCTGTTGGGGCTGGGGTGGGTCAACTGTGCCGCGGACTACAGCCGTTACCTGCCGCGGGACAGCAGCGCCCGGGCCATCACCGGCTGGACGACACTGGGCGGGGTGCTGGCCCCGGTGGTGCTGCTGGTCTTCGGGGTGCTGCTGAACGCCGGCGACCCCAAGCTGGCCGCCGCGGCCGCCGCCGACCCGGTGGGCGCGCTGGCGGCCACGCTGCCCACCTGGTTCCTGGTGCCCTATCTGCTCACCGCCATCGGGGGGTTCGCCTCCGGGGCGATCATGGACATCTACAGTTCGGGGATGTCGCTGCTGGCCCTCGGGGCGCCCGTGCGCCGACACCTCGCGGTGCTGGTGGACGGGGCGTTGATGGCCGTCGGCGGCTGGTACGTTCTGTTCGTCTCGCCCAGCTTCTTCGCCACGTTCCAGGCGTTCCTGTCGGTGGTCGGGGTGGCGATGGCCGCGTGGACGGCGGTCTTCCTGGTGGAGCGGTGGCGCGCCCGGCGCTCCGGTACCGGGCCGGCCGCGGCGCCCGCCGTCAGGTGGCCCGCGCTCCTCTCGCTCACCGTGGCCACCGCCGTCGGACTCGGCCTGATCACCTCCGCCGACCCCAACATCGCCCGCGCCACCGGCTTTCTGCTCGGCGACGGCGCCGCGCACGGCACGCTGGGCGCCATGAACCTCGGCGTGGTGGCCGCGCTGCTCGTCGCGGGCGTCCTCTACGCCCTCACCGCCCCGCTGACCCGTACCGCACCCGAAGGAGACCGATGACCGGCCCGCAGAGCAGCCAACCGCACGACGTCCGCGCGTTCTTCGGCGTCCGCGCCGCCGGCTGGGACGCCAAGTTCCCCGACGACGGCCCCGCCTACGCCGCCGGCGTGGCCGAGTTGGGCCTCCGGCCGGGCCAGCGGGTGCTGGACGCCGGCTGCGGCACCGGACGCGCCCTGCCGACCCTCAGGGCGGCCGTGGGGGCGCACGGGACGGTGCTGGGTGCGGATCTCACCCCGGAGATGCTGGCGGCCGCCGTGCGGGCCGGACGGGGCGCCTGCGCGGGCCTGTTGCTCGCCGATGTGGCCCGACTCCCGCTCCCGTCCGCGGCGTTGGACGCCGTGTTCGCCGCCGGGCTGATCTCCCATCTGTCCGACTCCGCTGGCGGGCTGGCCGAACTCGCCAGAGTGGTGCGCCCCGGTGGGCGGCTGGCGCTCTTCCACCCCATCGGGCGGGCCGCCCTGGCCGCCCGCAAGGGGCACTCGCTCACCCCCGACGACCTGCGAGCCGAGCCCCGGCTGCGGCCCCTCCTGGCCGGCAGCGGCTGGGAGCTTCGCCAGTACACCGACGAGGACAGTCGCTATCTGGCACTGGCGGTCCGGCGGGGATGACGCGCCCCTGGCGGACCGCCGCGCCTCAGGACGCCGGGCCCTCCTGGGCAGGAGCGTCGCCGACGGGGTGAACGGGACAGCCGCCGAGCCCACGGGACTTGGGGAAGGTGCCGAGTTCGGCGACCCGGTAGCCGTTCGGGTAGCCCTTGATCTCGGGGTTCTGGCGGGCGTAGTGGGGCGTGCGGCGCGGTGGCAGCAGTCGCACGGCCTTGGCGCGCAGCTTCAGGGCCGTCCGCACCGCCGTCCGCACGGCGGGGCGGGGACGGTCGTAGCGGAAGGCGTCCAGCAGTGTGTCGTCCAGGAGGGCCTTGCTGGCGCCGCGCACCACGGGGGCCAGCGGGCCGTACCAGCCCGCCATCAGGTCCAGGGAGGCGTCGGCCACCCGACGGGCACCGGGGTCCCACCCGAAGTGCGCCTCCTCGTAGGCGTCCAGGCAGTTCTCGAAGTCCCGGTAGGTCTCCGGGATGTCGCTGATCCCCATGTGGCGGCCGAGGGTGCGGTAGTACGCGGCGATGGCGCGCTTCTCGTGTTCGCTCAGCCGCCGCCAGCCGTACCGCTCGATCCAGCGGATCGGGACCGCCACGAAGGTGCACAGCACATAGCGCATGTCCTCGTTGCTGATGTCGTAGCTGCGGTGCATCTGGTTGATGCGGCGGATCGCGGTCCGGCCCTCACTGCCCTCGAAACCGTGCTCTATGACGGTGTCCAGGAGCAACGCGGTGTCGTCGTACCGCTTTTGCGCGCGGTCCGTGAGCTCTGCGGTCTCGGCGAGCAACCGCCCGATGCTCGGCACCGCGTAGGTGCGGTAGAGGGCCAACTCCAGGGCCCTGGTGATGTCCCAGGGGAACTCGTGGGCGTAGGTGATGCGGTGGATCCGTAAGAAGTCCCGCTCGGGGTCGAGCCGTTGGATCTCCTTGAGCCAGTCGTAGCGCTGCACCGGTCGTCTGTCCCTTCGTCGCCGAAGTTCTCACAGTAAGGGCTGCGGAGAACACTCCGCCCCGGAGGAGACCGCGTTGCCGCCGCCCCTCCCAGCCGGCGGCCCCGCGTCCCGGTACCGGTGGCATCGTCGCAGCGTACGGCTGGTGACAAGGTCGCTCCCGGCCAATTAGGGTGCGCGGCAAAAGTGCGGACCCGATGGAGGGAGACCCGGCGTGCCCACGACCGAGAGCGGCGACGGCGATCAGTTGTTGGTGCTGACGGCGGTGCTGCTCACCCCCGCGCAGTTCCCGAGCGTGCTCGGCGACGACTATCCCGAGGTGTGCGCGGGGCTCGGTCTCGAACCGTACGCGGAGGGCTACGGGTTGTTGCTCGGGCAGGACGGCACCGGGGCGCGCTGGACCGTGGCCACCGAGGACGTGTCGCTGGTGGCCTGCGCGATCGCGGCCTGGGACTGCGGCATGGAGTACGACCTGTCGCCGGGCGAGGAGAGCATGGTGGCGGCGCTGCCGGGCTGGCCGCTGGCGCTCGCGGTGTCGGCCCCCGGGGTCCCGCAGCCGCACGACCCGGAGCCGCAGAAGGGCGACCGGGCACCGCTGGCGCCGCCGGACGCCGCCGACTGGGGGCCCGCCCAACGGCGGCTGGGCGCGGACGAGATAGCGCTCCAGTGGGCCTCCTGGCGCGCCCAGGTCGAGGACGCGGACGTGACCTTCGCGGAGCCCGGCGAGGAGCGGCACCGGGGCGTGCGGCGGGTGCTGGCCGAGGCACGCGGCTATGTGGCCGATCCGCCGCCGCCCGGCCGGGTGCGGTCGTCGTTCGCCGCGGGCGGGGCCCGCACGCTGCGGGTCGACGGGCCGGGGTGGAGCATGGTGGCCCGCACCGACGACATCGCGCTCGTCCTGTTGGACGACGAGCCGGGCCAGGTGCACCCGGTGGGCAGGGGGCCCGAACTGCCCGGCCTGCTGGCCTCGTTGGACGGGCTGGCGGCCCGCCCCGTCTGACGGCGGCGCACCGGGACCGCGCTCATCCGCGGCCCGGTGCGGCCCGTCGATTCAGCGGCCGAGCTCCTTGCGGCTCGCCCTGCGCAGCCGGCGCCGCTGGGAGGGGTCCAGCGTCAGATACGCGGCGGCCGGGATCCCGACCATGACCAAAACGGCCGCCCAGAAGGGCAGCAGCCACAGCAGGATCACTCCCACCGCGACGCCGCCGATCGCGACCTTCGCCTGTGTGGACATCCTTCACGCCCTTTCTGCGGCGCGTGCCGCGCTCCGTCGTATTCCATTGAACGCCGGTTCGGCGCCGGAGGTTCCCTCACGGGGCGGATCGTGCTGTACCCTCGGCCGCTCCACGCCCAGTAGTCAAATTTGAGGAGTACCGGTCCAGTGGGTTCCCTCCCCTCCGTCCCGCCCGCACTGCTCTCCGTGCTCTCCGGCTGCGCGGCGGTCTTCCTGCCGTCGGACCCGCCGCGGCTCGGGCGGGTCGCCTTCTGGCATCCGGGCGGCGAGGGCGCCCTGGACGCCGTCGTACGGGACACCTCCCCCGGGGACGGCGAACGAGCGCCTGTGCTGGAGGACCTGCCGGTCGCGTTGCCCACCGGACCGGCGGGCAACGCCTCGGCCGAAGACGGCGCTGACGGTATCGCCGTGCGTGCCGTGCCGGCCCTGGTGCTGCCGGTCGCCGAGGCGCTCCCCCATCTCACCCGTATACGGTGCCGCCGCGACGCCCATCCGGCCGCCGCCTTCTGGGGCGCGGCCGCCCTGTTGGCGCTCCACCTCACGGCCCGCGGTCGGCTGCTGCCCGGCCTGTCCCCCACCGACCGCGACGCCTGGCGAGCCGGTCCGCTCGACCCGGACGACATGGCGCGGCTGCGCGAGCTGGCCGCCGCGATGCCACCGCATGCCCACGCCACCCCGCTCCCCGGTTCCGCCCCGGTGCGGCTGCCGGAACCGGAACACCAGGTGCGGGCCTTCCTGGACGCGGTCGCCGACGGGCTGCCCCGTACGCCCGCCGCCGAACTCGCCGCCGGCGGACCGGCGTTCGCCGCGCCGGCCCCGCGGCGCCTCCCCGAGCTGCGGCCCTGGGCGGCGGAGGTGGCCGCCGGGCACGACGCGGGGGTGCGGCTCTCCCTGCGGGTGGAGGTGCACGGCGTGGACCTGGGGCGGCCGGCGGTACCGGCGGCGACCGGGGAGCCCACGGGTGCGTCGGGTACGCCCCGAGGGCGGGCGGGAAGCGGGGCGGCGGACCCGTTGGCGGGCGGTGGCGGCGAGGCGCTCGCTACCGAGGGGGCGGACGTCGCGCCCTCGGGGGCGACGTTCTCCGCCGTCGTCCAGGTGCACAGCGCCGCCGACCCCACCGTGGTCGCCGACGTCGCCGAGGTGTGGGCGGGCACGGCGCCGTCGGGACGCGAGTTCGGCGCGCGGGCGCGGGCGGAGGCGCTGCTGACGCTGCGCCGGGCGGCCGGGGCCTGGGAGCCGCTGACGCCGCTGCTGAGCGCCGCGGTGCCCGACGCGCTGGAACTGGCGGACGAGGAGGTCGCCGAGCTGCTGGGGCCGGCCTCCGGCGCACTGGCCGCCGTCGGCGTCCGGGTCCACTGGCCCGAGGAACTGGCACGGACGCTGACCACGCGGGCCGTGGTGGGATCGCCGGACGGGCCGGACGCCGGCGCGTACGGGGCCGGGCCCGGTGGGGTGCCGTCGCTGGTCTCCGCCGACGCGCTGCTGTCGTTCAGCTGGCGGTTCGCCGTCGGCGACCGGGAGGTCGACCGGGCGGAGCTGGACCGGCTCGCCGAGGCCCGGCGCCCCCTGGTGCGCCTGCACGGCCGATGGGTCCTGCTGGACCCGGAGCAGGTGCGCGCCGCCCGGGAGCGCGAGGACCGCGCCGTCGCCCCGTTGGACGCCCTGGGGGTGGCGCTCACCGGTTCCGCCCTGGACGAGGACGGTCGACGGGTGGAGGTCCAAGCGGCCGGCTGGCTGGCGCAGTTGCGCGACCGGCTGGCCGACCCGGAGCGGGCGCAGGGGCCGTCCCTCGGCCAACCGTCCGGCCTCACCGCCACGTTGCGCGACTACCAGGTGCGCGGCCTGGACTGGCTGCACCGGATGACCTCGCTCGGCCTGGGCGGCTGCCTGGCCGACGACATGGGCCTGGGCAAGACCCTCACCCTGATCGCCCTGCATCTGCGCCGGCAGGCCGACCCGAGATCGGCGGGCCCCACGCTCGTGGTCTGCCCCACCTCCCTCATGGGCAACTGGCAGCGCGAGATCGAGAAGTTCGCGCCGGGGACGCCGGTGCGCCGCTTCCACTCCGGGCGACGGAGCCTTGACGGCCTCGCCGCCGGGGAGTTCGTCCTCACCACCTACGGGACGATGCGCCTGGACGCCACCAGACTGGCGCAGGCCGACTGGGGGCTGGTCGTCGCCGACGAGGCGCAGCACGTCAAGAACCCGTTCTCCGCCACCGCCGGGGCGCTGCGCGCGCTTCCCACCCGGGCCAGGGTGGCGCTGACCGGCACGCCGGTGGAGAACAACCTGACGGAGCTGTGGGCGATCCTGGACTGGACGACGCCGGGGCTGCTCGGGCCGCTGGCCCGGTTCCGGCGGCGGTACGCGCAACCCGTCGAGGGCGGCGCGGCCGGGTCCCCCGAGGCGGCCGCGGCGGCGCAGCGGCTGGCCCGGTTGGTGCGGCCGTTCCTGCTGCGCCGGCGCAAGTCCGACCCGGGGATCGCGCCCGAACTGCCGCCCAAGACGGAGACCGACCGGGCGGTGGCGCTCACCGCGGAACAGGCCGGGCTGTACGAGGCGGTGGTACGCGAAGGGCTCGACGAGATCGCCGGGACGGACGGGTTCGCCCGCCGGGGCCTGGTGGTCAAGCTGCTCACCGCGCTCAAGCAGATCTGCAACCACCCCGCGCACTACCTGAAGGAGCCGCCGGACGGGACCGACGCCGGCACCGTGCGCTTCGCCGGGCGCTCCGGCAAGACGGAACTCCTGGACGAACTGCTGGACACCCTGCTCGTCGAGGGCGCCGGCGTCCTGGTGTTCACCCAGTACGTGCAGATGGCGCGGCTGTTGGCCGGGCACCTGGCGGCGCGCGGGGTGGCCGCCCAACTCCTGCACGGCGGAACGCCGGTGGCCCGACGGGAGGAGATGGTGCGGCGCTTCCAGGAGGGGACGGTGCCGGTGTTCCTGCTGTCCCTGAAGGCGGCGGGGACGGGCCTGAACCTCACCCGGGCGTCGCACGTGGTGCACTTCGACCGCTGGTGGAATCCGGCGGTCGAGGCGCAGGCCACCGACCGGGCGTACCGCATCGGGCAGACCCAGCCGGTGCAGGTCCACCGGATGGTCACGGAGGGCACGGTCGAGGACCGGATCGCCGCACTGCTGGCCCGTAAGCAGCGGTTGGCGGACGCGGTCCTGGGTTCCGGGGAGGCCGCGCTGACCGAGCTGTCCGACGCGGAGCTGGCGGACCTGGTCGCCCTGCGCGGCGGCGAGCGATGAACACCATGGACGAACGGGAGGACGGGCCGGTGTACGGGAACCCGACGGACGGGCGCGCGGTGTACGGGGGCGGAGCCGAACGGCCAGGTCTGGAGCGGACGTTCGCCACGCTCCCGGTACCGCGCGGGCGGGGCTTCGCGCAGACCTGGTGGGGGCGGGCGTGGCTCAAGGCGCTGGCGGACACGGCGCTGGACGGGGAGCAGGTGAAGCGGGGGCGCCGGCACGCACGCTCCGGCGCGGTCGGCGCGGTCTCCGTGCGCCCCGGGCGGGTCACCGCCGTCGTCCAGGACCGCGACCACACCCGGTACCGCGCCGACGTGCTGCTCCAGCAGTGGTCCGCGGCGGACTGGGAACGGCTGCTGGACGTCGTCGCGGACCGCGCCGGGCACCTCGCGGCACTACTGGACCGCGACCTGCCGCCCGTACTGGCGGAGGACGCGGCGGCCGCCGGCGTGGAACTCCTGCCGGGCGTCGGGGACTTGGAGCCGGAGTGCGACTGCGGCGCGTGGGACCACTGTGCGCACGCGGCGGCGCTCTGCCACCAGGTGGCGCGGCTACTGGACGAGGATCCGTTCGTGCTGCTGCTGTTGCGCGGGCGGGGCGAGGAGGAGCTGTTGGCCGAGCTCCAGCGGCGCAGCGCGTCCCGGGGCGACGCGGCGGCCGGGGACGGCCGTACGGACGCGGACGCGGCGGGCGTCCCGGCCGACGCGGCGTACGCGGCACGGAATGCGCTGCCGCCGCTGCCCGCGCCCCCGCCGCCGGTCGCGGCCCCGGGCCCGGCACCGTCGCTCGCGGGCGGCAGCCCGCCGTCCGAAGTGACCGCGGACGCCCTGGAGTTCCTGATCGGCGACGCGGCGGCGCGCGCCCACGAGTTGCTGACCGAGGCGCTCTCCCCCGGGCACGCGGACGGGCCGCCGGCGCCGTCCCCGACGCCCGCGCAGGACGCGGTGCGGCTGGCGGCCGCCGGTCCGGGGGCGGCGGTCGCGGCGCGGCTGGCGGACGGTTCGGGGCGCGATGCGCGGGGCCTCGTACTGGCCGTCCGCGCCTGGCAGTTGGGCGGTGCGGCCGGGCTGGCGGCCCTTGAGGAGGAGTGGGCGCCGACGCCGGAGGTGGCGGCGCGGGCGCGGGACCGGCTGGCGGCCGCCTGGGCCGACGAGGCGTCCCGGCCGCGGCTGCGGGCCGCCGGCAACCGCTGGACGGTCGTGGGCGGCGGCACCCAGCTCCGCTACGGGCGCGACGGCCGCTGGTGGCCGTTCCGCAAGGAGGGCGGGCGGTGGGCGCCCGCGGGGCCGGCGGCGGACGATCCGGCGGCGGCGCTGGCCGGGATCGCGTAGGAGTACCCGATGCACACCCGTAGGGGAATCCCCGCGCGATGCGAGAAACCTCACGTTTAACCAAGCCTTGACACCTGGTGGTCAGTTCGGGTCGCCACCAATGACAGGATGGAACCGAATCCGCACCCTTTTCGTGCGATTCATTCCGCGACGCCGCCCGCTTGCGTCCGCATACGCCCCCGTCCGACCGATCCGACCGTTAGGCCCCGTCCTGCCATGCCGCTCGCCATCCTCCGCCGCCTGCGCGACCGCACGCCGCACAGCCCGCAGCCGACCCTCCCGCACGGGGCGGGCGCGCTGGACCTGTGCGTCAACGATCCCGTCGGACTGCCGATGGCCGCAGTGGAGATCGCCATCCGGGACGCCGAGGGCCGGGACGTCACGCACGGCCGGACCGACCCCAACGGCCGTCTCACGGTGACGCTGCAGCCCGGCCCCTACCGGGTCGTGGTGACCTCCGACGGCTTCCAACCGGCCCGTTTCGAGGTCGCGGTGGTGGCGGGCGAGCGGACCGCGCCCCTCCCGGTCACCCTGGAGCTGGCGCCCGCGCTGCCGCTCCCGGAGGCCGGCCAGTGGCGGCTCGACCCTGACCACAGCGCCATCCGCTTCACCGCCCGGCACATCGGACTGGCCGAGATCCACGGCCGGTTCAACCGCTTCGAGGGCGGACTGTGGATCGGCGAGCGGATGCAGGACTCCCGGGTCGACGTGACCATCGACGCGGCCAGCATCGACACCGGCGTGCGGATGCGCGACGACCACCTTCGGTCGGCGGAATTCCTGGACGTCGAGCGGTACCCCCACCTCCAGTTCGTCAGCGACAAGTTCGTCCACAAGGGGGGCGGCCGGTGGGCCGTGCAGGGCGTGCTCCACCTGCACGGCGTCAGCCGCACCATCCAACTGGACACCCGCTACCTGGGCATCGGCACCGGCATCATGGGCGAGACCCGCACCGCCTGCCAGGCCGTCACCGAACTGCACCGCGAGGACTTCACCCTGGACTGGCGCAAGATGCTGGCCAGGGGCATCGCGGCGATCGGCGCTACGATCCGGATCGAGCTGGACATCCAGGCGGTCCGGCCCGAGTAGCCACGCAAGGAGAGGTGGTCGCCATGACCGGCCCGTCGTCGCAGCCGTCGCCCCCACTGGCCGAGGCGCTCGCCGCCGGCCCGGTGGTCCTCGACGGCGGCCTGTCCAACCAACTGGAGGCCGACGGACACGACCTGAGCGACGCCCTGTGGTCGGCCCGGCTGCTCGCCGAGGACCCGGAGGCCGTGGTGCGCGCCCACCTGGCGTACTACCGGGCCGGCGCCCAAGTGGCCATCACCGCCAGCTACCAGGCCACGTTCGAGGGGTTCGCGCGGCGCGGCACCGGGCCCGAGGAGGCCGCCGGACTGCTGCGCCGGAGCGTCGCGCTGGCCCGCGAGGCGGCCGCGCGGGCCGGCGCGACCGGGACCGCCGGCCCGCTGTACGTCGCCGCGTCGGCGGGCCCGTACGGGGCGATGCTGGCGGACGGCTCCGAATACCGCGGCCAATACGGGCTGTCGGTGGACGCGTTGGAGCGCTTCCACCGACCGCGCCTGGAGGTCCTGGCCGCCGCCCGGCCGGACGTCCTGGCCCTGGAAACGGTGCCGGACGCGGACGAGGCACGGGCGCTGCTGCGGGCGGTGCGCGGCCTCGGCGTCCCCGCCTACCTGTCGTACAGCATCGCCGGGGACCGCACCCGCGCCGGGCAGCCGCTGGCCGAGGCGTTCGCGCCGCTCGCCGACGCGGACGAGGTGATCGCGGTCGGCGTCAACTGCTGTGCGCCGGACGACGCCGACGCGGCGGTGGCGCTCGCGGCCGACATCACCGGCAAGCCGGTGGTGGTCTATCCGAACAGCGGCGAGCGCTGGGACGCCGCGGCCCGGACCTGGCGCGGCAGCCCGGCGTTCCCCGCCGGCCGGGTGGCCGGCTGGGTCGCGTCGGGCGCCCGGTTGATCGGCGGCTGCTGCCGGGTCGGCCCGGAGACCATCGCCGAACTGGCGGCCGTACTGGGCCGCTGACCGGCCCCCGGAAAACGGGGCGCGGATCACCGGAGCGCCCCGTTAGCCTCCGGCCATGGAGTGGGACGACGCGGCGTTGCTCGCGCTGGAAGTGGACACCATCTACGGGCTGGAACCGGCCGCCGCCGGCGGCCTGGCGACGGTGACGGACAAGCCGGTCAAGGCCGTCTGGGCCTGGTCGCCCCGGAGCCGGCTGCTGGCACTGGGGCCGGGCGTGACCGGCCCGTTGCCGCCCCCGGCCGCCGGCGACCAGGAGCAGCCCTACGCCCCGGAGGAGGCTCCCCTGGAACTGGTGCGGTTGGCCCGCGCCCTGGGGGTGGCCGACCCGGACGCCGCCATCGAGGGCGGCCCGTCGTTCGTCTTCCCCCGCCAACTCCCGACGCCGCCCCCGGCGGAGCTGCCGGTGATCGTGTCGGACGCCGACGGCCGCCGGGCCGCGGGGCGGCTGGAGCGGCCCGGCAACTGGGAGCCCGACGAGTGGGCGGAGTTGATCTCCGGTGCCGCCGGGGAGTGGGCGATGGCCCTGGACGGCCCCGCGCCGGTGTCCATCTGCCACACCCCGGAGGCCAACGCCACCGCCGCGGAGGCCGGGATCTGGACCCGCGCGGACTTCCGCGGCCGCCGGCTGGCGCCGGCCGTCGTCGCCACCTGGGCCCGCCGCGCCGCCCGGCACAAGGAGGTGCTCTTCTACAGCACCACCGCCGGCAACCACGCCTCCCGTTCGGTCGCCCGCGCCCTCGGCCTCACCCCGCTCGGCTGGCTCTGGACGCTGCGCTGAGCCGCCCTGGGGGGCGGCGCGGCCCGGCGCCGCCCCCCAGGGGCGTTACGGAGCCGCAACGGGACGCACCGGCGACAGCGCCCCCGGCCGATGGCAGGATGCAGGCCAACTCGCCGCACTCACGGCCCGGTTGCCCGGCACGGCACTCCTGGAGGACCTGTGACCGCTCGCTCCGCGTTGCCCGTATCAGCCACCGCGGCGGTAGCCGCCCTTCTGGCGGGCTGCACCAGCACCGCCCCCAACGGGAAGCAGGGCACCGGCCCCGAACTGGTCCGCCCCGGGGCCCTGGTGACCTGTACGCACCTGCCCTACGCCCCGTTCGAGGAGACCCGGAACGGCAGGATCGTCGGCTTCGACGTCGACCTGGTGGACCTCGTCGCCAAGGATCTGGGCGTCACCCAGCGGATCGTCAACACCCCGTTCGAGGGCGTCGAAACCGGCCAGGACTTCGCCATCCGCACCTGCGACGTCGCCGCCGCGGGCATGACCATCACCCCCGCCCGCGCCAAGGTCATGGACTTCTCCGCCCCGTACTTCGACGCCACCCAGGCGCTCCTGGTCAAGCGCGGTGCCACCCCGGTCAAGGAGATCGGTGACCTGAAGGGAAGGAAGCTCGGCTACCTGAAGGCCACGACCGGCGCCGGCTGCGCCAAGGACCACGGAACGGGCGTCGAGCTCGTCGAGTTCGAGGACGTCGGGCTGCTGCTGGCCGCGGTGCGATCCGGCCAGGTCGACGCCGGCATCAACGACAACGGCGTCCTCCTGGACTACGCCAAGCACAACCAGGACACCACCGTGACCGCGGAGTTCGACACCGGCGAGCACTACGGATTCGCCGTCCGCAAGGGCAACGACGCGCTCCGGCGGAGCATCGACACCACCCTTGCCAAGGCACGACGGGACGGGAGCTACGACCGGATCCACCGGAAGTGGTTCGGCTGATGCCCCGGCCGCGCTCCCGGCGCCGCCGGGCCCTCCTGGTCCGCGGCGCGCAGTACGGCGTACTGGTCGCCGCGGTCGCGGCACTCGCCCTGCTCGCGGACTGGCGCCAGGTGGGGACGGCGTTCTTCGACCCCGCCGTCGCCGGAGCGCTGTTCCCCGACGTCGTCACCACCGCGCTGGTCAACACCGTGCGCTACACCCTCCTCGGCTTCGGCTTCGGGCTCGCCCTCGGCATGGCGCTGGCGCTGCTGCGGCTGTCGTCGGTACCGCCGTACCGCTGGCTGGCGGTGGCCTACATCGAGTTCTTCCGCGGGATCCCCGCCCTTTTGGTCTTCATCGCGCTCGGCTTCGGGGTGCCGCTGGCGTTCCAGGTCGCGCTCGACCAGAGCGCCACGGTGATGCTGTCCCTGGGGCTGGTGGGCGCGGCCTACATCGCCGAGACCCTGCGGGCCGGAATCCAGGCGGTGCCCAAGGGGCAGACGGAGGCGGCCCGTTCACTGGGCATGTCGCAGGGCCGGGCGATGGTCTCGATCGTGCTGCCGCAGGCGTTCCGGATCGTGCTGCCGCCGCTGACCAACGAGCTGATCCTGCTGACGAAGGACTCCTCGCTGGTCTACCTGCTGGGGCTGTCGCTCAACCAGTTCGAGCTGGCCAACTTCGGGCGGGACGCGCTGAACGAGCACAAGAGCCTCACCCCGGTACTGGTCGCCGGGCTGCTCTATCTGGTGATCACCCTTCCGCTGGGTCAGGTGGTCCGGCGGCTGGAATCCCGTACGGCGCACGCCAGATGAGGCGCCGGGGCAGGCGGATGGGAAAACGGGAGGGGAACCGATGACCAGCGGCGGGCACGACATCGCCATCGAAGTGCGCGGGCTGCGCAAGGCGTTCGGCGGCCTGGAGGTGCTGCGCGGGATCGACCTCTCGGTGGGCCGGGGCGAGGTGGTGTGCCTCATCGGGCCGTCCGGTTCGGGCAAGTCCACGCTGCTGCGCTGCGTGAACCTGTTGGAGGAGCCGACGGCGGGCCGCATCACCGTCGCCGGCACCGAGGTCACCGACCCGGACGTGGACATCGACCGGGTGCGGCGCCGGATCGGCATGGTCTTCCAGTCCTTCAACCTCTTCCCGCACCTGACCGCCCTGGAGAACCTCACCCTCGCCCAGCGCAGGGTGCTCCACCGGGACCGCGCCACGGCCGAGCGGACCGCCCGCGACCAGTTGGCCCGGGTGGGGCTGGCCGACAAGGCGGCCGCCTATCCGGCCCGGCTGTCCGGCGGGCAGCAACAACGGGTGGCCATCGCCCGCGCGTTGGCGATGGACCCGGAGCTGATGCTCTTCGACGAGCCGACCTCGGCCCTGGACCCGGAGCTGGTCGGCGACGTCCTGGCGGTGATGCGGGCGCTGGCCCGGGACGGGATGACGATGCTGGTCGTCACGCACGAGATGGGCTTCGCCCGGGAGGTCGCCGACCGGGTCGCCTTCTTGGACGGCGGGCTGATCGTCGAGGAGGGCACCCCGGAAACGGTGGTCGGCGCGCCCCGGCACGAGCGGACCCGGGCGTTCCTGACCCGCGTCCTCAGCCCGGCGGCCACCGAGGTGGACGGGGTGGGCGGCGCGGACCCGGCGGCCGGTCGGCCCGCCTGACGGGCGCACCGGCCGCCCCCGGTTGCCGGCTTAACGCAGCGGCGCCGTCAGTTTCTTGCTGCCGCTGCGGTTGCCGGTCAGGCTGCACACCACGGACCTGATGCCCACCTTGTAGCCCTCGGCGTTGGGGAACTGCACGTAGGTGCCCTCGGCCGTCCCCTTGGGCTGCTTGGCCGCGCGGTCGTGGAGTTCGACCGAACACAGCGCGGCCGCCTTGTCCTTGATCTCGCTTTCGGAGGTCAGGCCGCGCGGCAGGGTGTAGACGAAGACCACCTCGGCGTCGTGCGGGGTGTGGCAGGAGGCCGGCTCGTTGTTGCCGCCGTTGCCGCCCGGCGGGATGTCGTAGCAGTCGCCGGCCTTCAGCCGGTAGAAGGGGGCGGTGCGGCCGGTGGGCGCGGCCGGGGAGCTCTCCGGGGCGCTCGGGGTCGGGGAGCCGGAGGGGGTCGGGGCGGTGTCCGACGGGGTGGCGCTCGCGCCGGTGCCGGGGCCCGGGCCGGCCTGCTTGCCGCCGCCGGAACCGCTGTTGGCCCAGACGAAGCCGCCGATGACCAGCGCGAGGACGAGCACGCCGGCACCGATGATCAGCGCGACGGTGGTGCCGTTGCCGCCGCCGGAGGGCGGTGCGGGCGGCTGCTGCCAGCCCCCGTTGCCGCCGCCCGGACCGCCGCCCCCGGCGGGGCCGAAGCCACCGGGCGCGCCGTACGGGCCGGCGGGTGCGCCATACGGGCCGGCGGGCGGCTGCCCGGCCTGCGGCGTCGACGGCCCGTAACCCCCGGGACCGAAACCACCCGGGCCGTACGCACCGCCCGTTGGCGGACCGAAACCGCCCCCTCCGCCCTGGGGCGGCTGCGGCGGCTGGGGGGACTGCGGAGGCGGGGGAAAGCTCATGCGGAATCGATCGCTTCTTCGGTGTGGAGTCAGGGACCCGGCGACCGCTCCGGACCGTTCCGGCGCGAAACGTCCGTGCTGCGGCCACCGTTGACGACCCGCGGCCCGGTACGGACGACTCCCGGCCCTGATCGCCCGGACAGACCCTAACGTCCTGACGTGCGCACTTCACTACCCGGAGGGTGCAGCACCCTCGCCGACCTCTCCCGGGACGCACCGCGCCACCCCGGGCCCGAACGGCGAACGGGCCCGCCCCCTCGCCGGCCAGCGCCACCACATCGGCACCGCGCTGGCGACGAGGTCGCCCCGCCGTCCACCGGCCTCGCCGCCCGTCACCACGGTGCCGGCGAGCGGCAGTTGGCGGTGGAGCGCACCAACCCACGGGAGCGACGAGGACGGACGACACACCGCGGAGTTCCGCTCCGCCCGCGAGCCGTCCGGCAGCCGATCCGCACCCGCCGGCGGGCCCGGCGCGCGTCGTCCACAGGCACCGCGGGAGCCGCCGCGCGCGCATTACTATGCGGCAGCGCACGGGGTCCGAAGCGGCCGGGGCCCCGCCGTCAGGGCCTGGGCCACCGGCCGCCGAGGGAGAGTACGCGATGGGCGCAGAGTCGGTCGGACCGCTGGTCGTCGGGGTGGACAGCTCGACGCAGTCCACCAAGGCGCTGGTGGTGGACGCGTCCACCGGCGAGGTGCTGGCCCGGGGGCAGGCGCCGCACACGGTCGACGGCACGGCGGGCAAGGAGAGCGATCCCCGGCAGTGGTGGCGGGCGTTGGGCGAGGCACTGGCGCAGTGCGGGCCCACCGCGCGCCAGGCGTCCGCGGTCTCCGTCGCCGGACAGCAGCACGGCCTGGTCACGTTGGACGCGGCCGGCGAGCCGGTCCGCCCCGCGCTGCTGTGGAACGACGTCCGACCGGCCCGCGAGAGCGAGCGGTTGATCGCCGAGGGCGGCGGACCGGCGGCGTGGGCGGAGCGGATCGGCAGCGTGCCCGGCCCGGCGTTCACGGTCGCCAAGTGGGCCTGGCTGCGCGCCCACGAGCCGGCGGCGGCCGCCGCCACCGCCGCCGTTCGGCTACCGCACGACTACCTCGTCCAGCGGCTGACCGGCCAGCAGGTCACCGACCGCGGCGACGCCTCCGGCACCGGCTGGTGGTCGTCCGCCACCGGGGCCTACGACCCGGAGGTACTGGAACGAGTCGGGCTGACCCCCGCCATGCTCCCGCGGGTGGCGCTCCCCGGAGAGGCCGCCGGCACCGTGCGGACCGACGAACTCCCCTTGCCCCACGGCGCGTTGGTGGCCGCCGGAACGGGCGACAACATGGCGGCGGCGCTCGGCCTCGGCCTGCGCCCCGGGCAGCCGGTGCTGAGCCTGGGCACCTCCGGCACCGTCTACGCGGTCAGCACCCGCCGCCCCGCCGACCCCACCGGCACGGTCGCGGGCTTCGCCGACGCCCGCGGCGACTGGCTCCCCCTGGCCTGCACGCTCAACTGCACGCTCGCCGTGGACCGGGTGGCCGCGCTGCTCGGCCGCGACCGGGAGGCCGTCGAGCCGGGCGGCGACGCCGTGTTGCTGCCCTTCCTGGACGGCGAGCGGACCCCGAATCTGCCGCACGCCTCGGGCCTGCTGCACGGCCTGCGCCACGACACATCCGCCGGCCAGCTGCTCCAAGCCGCCTATGACGGCGCGGTGTTCGCGCTGCTGCGGGCGCTGGACGCGCTGCCGGGGACGGACGCCGCGCCCGGCGCGCCGCTGCTGCTGATCGGCGGCGGGGCCCGGGGCGATGCCTGGCGGGAGACCGTGCGCCGGCTCTCCGGCCGTCCGGTCGTGGTGCCCGACGCCGACGAGCTCGCCGCGCTGGGGGCGGCGGCACAGGCGGCCGGGCTGCTGCTGGAGGAGGACCCGGCGGCGGTGGCGCGTCGTTGGGGCACGGCCCGCGGCCCGGAATACCCGGCCCGGGAGCAGGACACCGCCGCCTGGGGGCGATTGACCGCCACGCTGAGCAACGCGGCTGCCCTGTGGGGCAGTTGACCGCCCGGGCAATCACCCCGGCACACCGTGCCCAAATCCAAAAACCGCTAAACCCTTTCCAGGGAAAGCGTTTTCCATGCCACCCATTCGAGCGATTGTGCTGATAAAAACAGCGCCACTATCTTCAAGGCGGCGGTGAGCTGCCGGCGGACATTTCTGACTTTCCCCGGTGTACGGTGCCGCAGCCTCCACGAGATAGGTGACATGGTGACGATTGCCGGCGAAACGCTGCCCGGAAGCGCCGAAGAGAGCCAGATTTCCAGCCTGACCACCGCGGCCGCGCGGAATCTGGCGACGACCACCAAGACCGCGCCGCAGATGCAGGGCATCACGTCCCGCTGGCTGCTGCGGCTGCTGCCCTGGGTGCAGGTCTCCGGCGGCACCTACCGCGTCAACCGGCGGCTGGCGTACACCGTCGGCGACGGACGGATCGACTTCGACATCAACGGCACCTCGGTCTCGATCATCCCCGACGAGCTGCGCGAACTCCCCGTCCTCCAGGACTTCACCGACACCCCTGTGCTCGCCGCGCTTGGCGAAAGGTTCACTCAACACGAGTACGCGCCGGGCGAGGTGATCGCCCAGGCCGGCACCCCGCACGACCGCCTGGTCCTGATCGCGCACGGCCGCGTCGACCGGATCGGCACCGGCAAATACGGCGACGAGGCCGTCCTCGAAGCGCTGGCCGGCGGCGACCACCTCGGCGACGCCCCGCTCAACGCCGCCGACGGCCAATGGGAGTTCAGCTACCGGGCGGTGACCCGGGTGACGGTGATGACCCTGGCGCGGCAGGACGCCCAGGAGGTCATCGGGCGCACCCCGGCCCTGCGCGACCACCTCGCGGCGGACCCGCGCGGCGACGCCCGACCGGCCAACGCCAGCGGCGAGTCCGAGGTCGCGCTCGCCTCCGGCCACCACGGCGAGCCCGCCCTGCCCAGCACCTTCGTCGACTACGAACCGGCCCCGCGGGAGTACGAACTCAGCGTCGCGCAGACCGTCCTGCGCACCCACACCCGCGTCGGCGACCTCTACAGCGACCCGATGAACCAGGTCGAGGAGCAACTCAAGCTCACCGTGCAGGCGCTGCGCGAGCGCCAGGAGCACGAGATGATCAACAACCCCGGCTTCGGGCTGCTCCACAACACCGACCTCAAGCAGCGCATCCACCCTCGCAGCGGCCCGCCCACCCCCGACGACCTGGACGAACTCCTCGCGACGGTCTGGAAGGACCCCAGCTTCCTGCTGGCCCACCCCAAGGTGATCGCCGCGATCGGCCGGGAGTGCAGCGCCCGCGGCCTCTACCCGGACGCGGTCGACTTCATGGGCCACTCGGTGCCGTCCTGGCGCGGCGTGCCGATCTTCCCCTGCAACAAGATCCCGGTGACGAAGGAGGGCACCAGCTCGGTGCTGGTGCTGCGCACGGGCGAGGAGAAGCAGGGCGTGGTGGGACTGCACCGCAGCGGAATTCCCGATGAATACGAACCGAGCCTTTCGGTGCGTTTCATGGGCATCGACGACAAGGCCATCGCCAACTACCTCGTCAGCGCCTACTATTCGGCGGCCATTCTCGTACCCGACGCGGTGGGACTCCTCCAGGACGTGGAAATCGGGCACTGAGCGGACGAACGGGAGGGACAACTGCCGCCCGCAACGGGCCGGCAGCACACCCTCCGCACCCGACTCCCCCGCTATTCCGCGCTTTCCCGGAAATCTCCGCAGCGACGTTTTACGCACCGAACGGAACAGGTGACTTCCCGTCATGACCACATCCGTGGACCCCACGTCCGGCCCGCAGACCGACGGCACCGAGCAGCTCCGGTCCAGCCTGGACCCCACGGCCGCCCGCAACCTGGCGACCACCACCAAGACCCCGCCGCAGATGCAGGGCATCTCCTCGCGCTGGCTGCTGCGCGTCCTGCCCTGGGTACAGGTCTCCGGCGGCACCTACCGCGTCAACCGGCGGCTGACCCACACCCTCGGCGACGGCGAGGTGGAGTTCATCACCGAGGGCACCGAAGTCCGGGTGATCCCCCAGGAGTTGCGCGAGCTCCCCCCGCTGCGCGGCCTCACCGACGACCCCACCCTCCAGGAGCTCGCCGGGCGCTTCGTCCAGCGCGACATCGTCCCCGGGGACGTGCTCGCCGAGCGGGGCGCGACGACCGACCAGGTCATCCTCATCGCGCACGGCAAGTTCGAGCGCATCGGCACCGGCAAGTACGGCGACGAGCGGGTGCTCGGCGTCCTCGCCGGCGGCGGGGCGGCCGGCGAGGCGGCGCTGCTCGCGCCGGACGCGGAATGGGAGTTCACCCTGCGCGCCGCCACCCGCGGCACCGTCCTCACCCTCTCCCGCGGCGACTACGAGGAGGTGCTCGGCCGTTCCGCGGTGCTCACCGAGCACATCCAGAGCGTCCGCACGGCCCTGGTCCCGGCGCAGAACAAGCACGGCGAGGCCGCCATCGAACTGGCCGCCGGCCACAGCGGCGAGCCGGAACTGCCGGGCACGTTCGTGGACTACGAGCGGGCGCCGCGGGAGTACTCGCTCAGCGTCGCGCAGACCGTACTGAAGATCCACTCCCGGGTCGCCGACCTCTACAACGACCCGATGAACCAGCTCGACCAGCAGTTGCGACTCACGGTGGAGGCGCTGCGCGAGCGCCAGGAGCACGAGCTGGTCAACAACCGCGAGTTCGGCCTGCTGCACAACGCCGACCTCAAGCAGCGCATCCACACCCACAGCGGCCCGCCCACCCCCGACGACCTGGACGAGCTGATCTCCCGGCGCCGCAAGACGCAGTTCCTGCTGGCGCACCCGCGGACCATCGCCGCCATCGGCCGCGAGTGGAACGCCCGCGGCATCTACCCGGCGACGGTGGACTTCGACGGCACGCCGGTGCGCGCCTGGCGCGGCATCCCGCTGCTGCCCTGCAACAAGATCCCGATCAACCCGGACCAGACCAGCTCGATCCTCGCGATGCGCGTCGGCGAGGAGAACCAGGGCGTCGTCGGCCTCCACCAGACCGGCATCCCCGACGAGTACCGCCCGGGCCTCTCGGTCCGCTTCATGGGCATCAACGACCAGGCCGTCATCAAGTACCTGGTCAGCGCCTACCATTCGGCGGCGGTGCTGGTGCCGGACGCGCTGGGCATCCTGGAGGACGTCGAGATCGGCCGTTGACCCACGGGGCCGGGGCACCGCCCCCGCCGACCGGACCGCAGACGCCACCACCCGGGTGCCGCCCCCGCACTGACGCCCCGTAAGGGACCGAAGGTGCGGTGCGGCACCCGGGTGCACGCGTGCGACCACCCCGGAATCATTGGGGCGTTGGGCCGATCAGGGAACGTTGAGCGCTTTTGACCAGCCGCGGGCCTTCTTTGGTCAAGCCATTGACGCAACGGCCATTCCCTTGGCAGGACGCGCACTGTTGCGCATGATGAACGCACCGGCATGTGCGTGACATGTACGCGACCACCCCCTCGGTCCTTGTCAGGAGTTCACATGGAACCCGCCCAGCACCTCCCGGCCCGCCGGCGGTTGCTCACCAGCGCCGCCGCACTCGCCGCGGCCGCCGCGCTCACCCCCCTCGCCCCGGCCGCCGCGGCCCCGCGCAAACGCTCCACCCGGCCCGCCGACTACCCGCCGGTCCACTGGACCCCGGCCGACCCCGCCAACTACACCGCCGCCGACCGCCCGACGCAGTACGCCATCGACACCGTCATCATCCACGTGACCCAGGAGACCTTCCCGGACACCCTGCGGCTCTTCCAGGACCCCGCGCACAAGGCCGCCGCCCACTACGTCGTCCGCTCCGCCGACGGCTTCACCGCCCAGTGCGTCCACGAACGGGACGTCGCCTGGCACGCCGGCAACTGGAGCTACAACACCCGCAGCATCGGCATCGAGCACGAGGGCTGGATCGACGACCCGAAGTGGTTCACCGAGTCGCTCTACGCCCACTCCGCGATGCTCACCGCCGCCATCTGCGAGCGCTACGGCATCCCCAAGGACCGCGAGCACATCATCGGCCACGTCGAGGTCCCCGGAACCGACCACACCGACCCCGGCCAGTACTGGGACTGGGCCCACTACATGGAGCTGGTCAACGGCGCGACCTTCTGGGAAAACCTCCTGGGCACCTGACGCGACCACCCGACACCCCACGGGGCAACCAGGTCCGGACCCGCCCACCCCCACCGGGCCGCCCCACACACCACACCCCTCCCACCCACCCCAGGCGACACCAGGCGGCACAACGTCGTCGCCCACCTCGCCCGACTCACCCGCCGCCCCGCTTCCCCGTCACCTCCGCTACACCGTTCCGCGGATGTTCGACCCACCGCCATCCGCGGCTCACAGCACGACCGCCACCGCCTGCGACAGTTGACACAACGTCAGGGGGCTGATGTGAAACAGCGGTTGAGCAAGGCCCGGACGGTGGCGGCGGTCGCCGTCGCCTGGGGCGTCCTGGTCGGTGGCGCCGCCGCCGGCACGACGCGGGCGAACGCCGCGGACGGCGGCCTCACCCGATCCACCCCGGTGCGACTGGCACCCGGGGTGACCTACACCGAATTCCGCATGCCGCTGTCGCGCGGCCTCGTCCACGGACACCTGCTGACCGTGGACCTGTCCGCCCCGGCGGTCACCGTGGACCTGCTCCACCCGGCGGCCGTCGCCGCCCGCGCCCGGGTGTCCGAACTGGCCGGGGAGCGGGACGCGGTCGGGGCGGTCAACGGCGACTTCTTCGACATCTCCGAGGCCCAGCACCCCGGGGTCGAGGCCACCGGCTCCTCGGTCGGCCCCGCGGTGTCCTCCGGGCGGGAGCTCAAGGCCGCGGTCCCCAACGGCCAACGCTTCGGCCCCGCCCTCCCACCGGGCGCCACCACCGAGGACGTGCTCGGCGTCGGCTACGACCACCGCGCGCGCCTGGACCGACTGGCACTGCACGGCACGATCCGCACCCCCCACGGCTCCTGGCCACTGCGCGGCCTGAACCAGTACGCGCTCCCGGAGGGCGCCATCGGCGCGTACACCGCCGAGTGGGGCCAGGTGTCCCGGGAGCGGGCCGTGTGCGGCACCGACACCGACCGGGCCGCCGGCTGCGACACCGACGCCGCCGAGGCGACGATCCGCAACGGCCGCGTGGTGGAGACCGCCGAACGCCCCGGCGCCGGCGTGATCGAACCGGGATCCGTGATCCTGCTCGGGCGCGAGGCCGGCGCCCGCCGACTGCGCACGCTCCACGTCGGCCAACGGGTGCGCCTCGCCCACCGGCTCGCCTCCCGCCTGCCGGGCCGCCTCCGCTGCGCCGTCGGCGGCTTCCCGGTCCTCCGCAACGGCCACCCGGCGGGCGGCCTGGACACCGCCGCGGTGACGATGCGCACCTCCGCCGGCATCGCCCACCACGGCCGCACCCTGCTCCTGATGGCCCTGGACGGCGAGAAGGGCCTGCACCAGACCGGCCTCACCGTGCGCGAACTGGCCGACCTGATGGCCCGCCTCGGCGCCCGCGACGCGCTGGACCTCGACGGCGGAGGCTCCTCGACCTTCGTCACCCGCGACCAGCACGACGAGGAGCAGGTCCGCAACCACCCCACCGACGGCAGGGAGCGCCGGGTGGCCAACGCGGTGGGCGTCTTCTCCACCGGCTGAGGCACCGGCCCCGCTGGCGGAGAAGCCGAGCGGGGCGGCGGCCGGGGCGTTGGGTGGCGCGGGGCGGAGCGTCAAGGGCGAGCCCGACGCGGTGGCACGCGGTCCGGCGACGGGTCGGGGCTTCCAGGGCAGGTGAGGCGCGACGGGTGGGGCGAGGCGGGCGAGTGTCTGCCGGGTGTCGGTGCCGGCCGCCGCTTGCCTCTTCCTTGTTTCGGCAACGATTACGGAGAGTTGTTCGTTCCCGGAAGTTGCTACTTAGGGTGATTGTCGGGGGTGGGTCAGGGGATCACCTAGGGGCGGACGCTGCTGACGACCTCGGCGGCGCCGGCGAGGCCGTGGTGGATGTCCGGGGCGAGGCTGCTGCCCGCGAGGTAGAAGCCGAGCAGTCCGCACACGATGGCGTGCGAGATCTTCAGCTTTCCGCTGCGCAGGAAGATCACGATCAGGACCACCAACAAGAGGATGACGGAGACGGAGACGGCCACGGACACAACACCTCCTCGACCAGCGCCCGAACGGGCGGCGAGCGGTGGCCAGTTTGGCGCATTTCGGGGTATGTGCGGCTTGAGGCGTGGTGCTCCTAACGGGTGATCACTGCGGGTTACGGGGTGGGGCGACGCCGGGGCGCGGCGGCGGCGTTCGGGGCGGGGGCCGCGGGCCGGCTCAACTTCCGCACCGGAACGCCACGTTCGAGGGGATTCTCGACCGCCGGTAAAGAAGTGGCATGGATCACCCCACCCCTCGCAACGTGGTGCGGCGATTGACCGTCTTAGCGGCCGACATTGCCGCCGCTCCCGTACCCCCCGACGGAAAGCCCGCCCCATGAGCCTGAGCCACGCCCGGCCGTTTAGGCCGTCCCGGTCGCTGTGTGTCGCCCTCGCGCTGATGCCGGTGCTCGGCGTCGGCACGCTCGCGGCGTGCGACGCGGCCCGGGCCTCGGCGAGCCAGGAGCGGCCGGTGCGGGTGGGGCTGGGATCGGCCGACGGGCAGCCGACGGTGCAGGCCGGCGACCGTTTGCAGGTGAGCGCGCACGGTGGGGTGCTGACCGAGGTCACGGTGACCGATCCGCGTGGGCGGCAGTTGGTCGGCGGTTTCAGTCAGGGCGGGACGGTGTGGACGTCGCGGGCCAAGGCCGCGCCGGACACCAAGTACTCCGTGCTCGCCCGGACCAAGAGTCCGCAGGGCGGGACGAGCGAGGCCAAGGAGTCGTTGACGACCGGGAAGGTCGTCAAGCGGAACCGGTTGACGTTCAGCCCGCGCCCGCACGGCGAGGTGGTCGACGCCGACGATCCGATCGCGCTGACCTTCGCCTTCCCGGTGCGCAACCGGGCGGCGGTGGAGCGGCGGCTGGAGGTGACCACGGACAGCGGCACCGAAGGTGGGTGGACGTGGGAGACCTCCCGCGGCGGTCGGGACCGGGTCGTCTGGCGTCCGGAGCAGGCGTGGAAGCCGGGCACCAAGGTCATCCTGCGGGCCGAGCTGAACGGCGTGGACTCCGGTGGCGGGCGGTTCTTCACCAAGGACTACGGGCTGCGGTTCACCGTGGGTCGGAGTCCGGCCGTCCGGGCGGACCTCGATTCTGACGCGTACATCACACCCGGACTCGGACTTACGCCGGCTTTATGGCAAGGTCCAGGTGGGTGACCCCGTGGCGGTCACCCGACCCTCCTCGCGAGGGACAGACAACGCAGGGGGCGGGGCCGGCGGGTCGGCCGGTCGCAGCGGCAGTGGAACGGAGGCGGGGAGCTCGCGCCTCGTGTTGGACTGCCGACCCCTTTCAGAGCCTAATGTGACGGAATGAGCACCGTGCAGGACCAGGATCAACTCACGGGGTGGCGACGCTTCCGGCGCCGCGTCCCCAATGGCTTTGCCATCATCTTCAGCTTGCTGGGGCTCTTCTGTGCCCTGACAGCGCTGATCGGGCCCCTTCGGCGCGCTCTCCACTCAGTGATCTACTGGCTGGACACGCTCACCATCCCGGTGGCGCCGAACTTCGCCTACGCCGCGTTCCTCTTCCTCCTGGCCGCGGCGATGACCGCCCGGAAACGGGTGGCCCTGTGGTTCGTGGCCGCGTACATGGTGTTGAACGTCCTCGCCGACGCGCTGTTCCTGGCCGCCGGGTTCTGGGAGTTCGGCTTCTCCCTGGTGCTGTG
This sequence comes from Streptomyces sp. NPDC090442, assembly GCF_044769405.1. NCBI lineage: Bacteria > Bacillati > Actinomycetota > Actinomycetes > Kitasatosporales > Streptomycetaceae > Streptomyces > Streptomyces sp. NPDC090442. The sequence continues at coordinate 36,442 of NZ_JBIVXW010000042.1, read as the reverse complement.
CACCGGCGCGCTGGTGCTGTTGGTGGTGTCGCACCGGGAGTTCTACGCGATCACCCGGCGCGGGGCGTTCCTGCGGGCCGCGTTGGTGCTCGTCGGCGGTCTGGTGACCGCGGTGCTGATCGGCTGGGGCCTGGTGTCGCTGGCGCCCGGTTCGTTGGAGCACGGCGGCGGCAACCGGCTGCTGTGGGCGGCCAACCGCGTCTGCGGTGGGCTGGTCGGCGGCCGGATCGTCGAGGGGCACCCGCCGCACTGGATCGGCACCCTGCTCGGTCTGCTGGGCGCGCTGGCGCTGCTCAACGCCGCCGCCGCACTGTTCCGTTCGCAGCGGATGGAAGCCGCACTGCACGGTGACGAGGAGGACCGGATCCGGGCGCTGCTGGCGAAGTACGGCAGCCAGGACTCGCTCGGCTACTTCGCCACGCGTCGCGACAAGGCCGTGGTCTTCTCCCCCAGCGGCAAGGCCGCGGTCACGTACCGGGTCGAGGCCGGTGTCTGCCTGGCCAGTGGCGACCCGGTCGGTGACCGGGAGGCGTGGGGTCCGGCCATTGACGCGTGGCTGGAAGTCGCCGGTCGGTACGGCTGGCAGCCGGCGGTCATGGGAGCGAGCGAGGACGGCGCGAAGGCGTTCGCGCGCGCCGGGCTGGGTGCGTTGCAGCTCGGTGACGAGGCGATCCTGCACGTGGCGAACTTCGATCTGGACGGCCGGGACATGCGGGTCACCCGCCAGGCCGTCAATCGCGTCCAGCGGACCGGTGCGACGTTCCGGGTGCGGCGTCACGCGGAGCTGACCGACGCGGAGATGCAGGAGGTCATCCAGCGGGCGGACGCGTGGCGGGACACCGAGACCGAGCGTGGCTTCTCGATGGCGCTGGACCGGCTCGGGGACGGGCAGGACGGCGACTGTCTGCTGGCGGAGGCGTTCGACAGCGACGGCAGGATGATCGCGCTGTTGTCGTTCGTGCCGTGGGGCAAGGACGGCATCTCGCTGGATCTGATGCGGCGCGACCGCAGTGCGCCGAACGGCGTGATGGAGTACATGGTCGCGCAGGTGTGCGCGCAGGCCGGGGCGCTGGGAGTGCGCCGGATCTCGCTGAACTTCGCGGTGTTCCGGTCCGCCTTCGAGGAGGGTTCCCGGATCGGTGCCGGGCCGGTGTTGAAGGTCTGGCGGCGGCTGCTGCTGTTCTTCTCCCGTTGGTGGCAGTTGGAGGCGCTGTACCGCTCGAACTCGAAGTACCACCCGGAGTGGTACCCGCGGTTCCTGTGCTACGCGGATGCCGGTGCGCTGGCGCGGATCGGTATGGCCTCGGGTATCGCCGAGGGCTTCGTGGCGGTGCCGAGCCTGGGCAAGCTGTGGGGCAAGGGGCACAAGAAGCGGGTGTTGGCCCCGGCGAGCACGGCGGGTCTGCCGTCGCTCGACGAGCTGGGTCTGGTGGCGGCCGAGCCGGCCACCGAAGAGGAGCGGCGCGCGCAGGAGTTGGCGGCGCTGCCGGAGCAGGTGCGGGTGCGGCACCAGAAGTTGGAGCGGCTGCGGGAGACGGGCGTCGACCCGTATCCGGTGGGCGTGCAGCGGACGCACACGCTGGGTCAGGTGCGCGAGGAGCACCGGGGGCTGGCGGCCGGTGAGCGCACCGGCAAGACCGTGACGGTGGCCGGGCGGGTGTTGCTGGTCCGGGATCACGGCGGGGTGCTGTTCGCGGAGTTGCGGGACTGGTCGGGCGATCTGCAGATCGCGCTGACGCGGGACGCCGGTGAGTTGCTGGACCGTTTCGGTACGGATGTGGACCTCGGTGACCATGTGGAGGCCGAGGGCGAGGTCGGGGCCAGTGACCGCGGCGAGTTGACGGTGTTCGTCACCGGGTGGCGGCTGACGGCGAAGTGTCTGCGTCCGCTGCCGGACAAGCGGCGGGGGCTGTCCGACCCGGAGGCGCGGGTCCGTCAGCGGTATGTGGACCTGGTGGTGTCGTCGGATGCGCGGGAGACCGTGCGGGCGCGCAGCACGGCGGTGCAGGCGCTGCGGCAGGGGCTGATCGACCGGGGTTACCTGGAGGTCGAGACGCCGATGCTCCAGCAGATCCACGGTGGTGCCAACGCCCGGCCGTTCCACACCCACATCAACGCCTACGACCTGGACCTGTATCTGCGGATCGCGCCGGAGCTGTATCTGAAGCGGCTCTGTGTGGGCGGTATGGAGAAGGTCTTCGAGATGGGGCGGACGTTCCGGAACGAGGGCATCTCGTACAAGCACAACCCCGAGTTCACGATGTTGGAGGCGTACCAGGCGTTCGCCGACTACGACGTGATGCTCAATCTGACCCGGGAGTTGATCCAGGGCGCGGCGGTCGCCGCGTTCGGGAGCGCCACCGCTCGTAAGGCGGACAAGAACGGGCGGCTGGTCGAGCACGACATCTCGGGTGTCTGGCCGGTGAAGACGGTGTACGGCGCGATCTCCGAGGCGCTCGGGGAAGAGGTGACGGCCGATACCGAGCCGGATGTGCTGCGGCGGCTGTGTCTGGGCGCTTCGGTGCCGGTGACCCCGGAGATGGGTCGGGGCGACGTGGTGTTGGAGATGTACGAGCGGCTGGTGGAGGAGAAGACCACGCTGCCGACGTTCTACAAGGACTTCCCCACGGACGTCTCGCCGTTGACGCGTCAGCACCGGGTGGATCCGCGGTTGGCGGAGCGTTGGGACCTGGTGGCGTTCGGTACCGAGTTGGGCACCGCGTACTCGGAGTTGACCGATCCGGTCGAGCAGCGGCGCCGGTTGACGGCGCAGTCACTGTTGGCGGCCGGCGGTGACCCGGAGGCGATGGAGCTGGACGAGGACTTCCTCCAGGCGCTGGAGTACGCGATGCCGCCGACCGGTGGTCTGGGCATCGGCGTGGACCGGCTGGTGATGTTCCTGACGGGTCTGTCGATCCGGGAGACGCTGCCGTTCCCGTTGGTGCGTAAGCGCTAGTCGCGGCAGGGCCGAAAGCGCCGGACGGGCTGGGATTTCCTCCAGCCCGTCCGGCGCTTTCGTTTGGGTGGGTGTCAGGCGTTGGCCTGGTGGCGGAGGGGTTCGCCGCGGAGGTAGCGGCCGACCTCGGCGGCGGCGATGTCGGCGGCCTTGTGGGCGACTTGTTGGCTGCCGCCGGCGATGTGCGGGGTGAGGACGACGCCGGGGGCGGTGAGCAGGCGGGAGTCGGCGGGGACGGGTTCTTCGGGGAAGACGTCGAAGCCGGCGCCGGCGAGTTGGCCGGAGGCGAGGGCGTCGCAGACCGCGTCGTAGTCGAGGAGGGCGCCGCGGGCGCAGTTGACGAGGACCGAGCCGTGGGGCATCGCGGCGATCTGGGCGCGGCCGATCATGCCGGTGGTCTCGGGGGTGACCCGGGCGTGCAGGGAGACGATGCGGGAGCGGGTGAGGAGTTCGTCGAGGGTGACCTGTTCGGCGAGGCCGGCGAGGGCCTCGGGGCGGACGTAGGGGTCGTGGACGAGGACGTGGGCGCCCATGGCGTGCAGGACCTTGGCGACGCGGCTGCCGATGGCGCCGAAGCCGATCAGGCCGATGGTGGTGCCGTCGATCTCGATGCCGCAGTTGTCGTAGTCGTAGTAGTCGCCGCGCCAGACGCCGCGGCGGAGGTCGGTGTGGGTGTCGCCGACGCCGCGGGCGGCGGCCAGCAGCAGGGTGAGGGTGTGTTCGGCGGTGGCGGTGGCGTTGCGGCCGGGGGCGTTGCAGACGGCGACGCCGTGGCGGGTGGCGGCTTCGAGGTTGGCGTTGACGGGGCCGCCGCGGCTGGTGCAGAAGAGCTTGAGGTCGGGGCAGTTGGCGAGGATGCGGGCGGTGAGGGGGCCGTGTTCGGTGACGCAGATCTCGACGCCCTGGAGGGCCTCGATCATCTCGTCCTCGGTGCCGGACGCCTCGATGACCTCGGCGACGGGTCCGAACGGGGTGTGTGGCCAGCCGAATTGGAGTTCGCGTATCGCGAGGGGGGTGTCCCCGGCCGCCTTGCGGACGGCGGCGCTGAACAGGCCGGGGCGGATGAAGTGGTTGCCGGCGGCGAGGACGGTGGTGGTCATGCGGGGTTCTTCTCCTGCGTTCGGTGGGGTTGTTGGGGAGGCCGGGGGTGTGGTGGTGGTCAGGGCAGGGCGGGGGCCGCGGTGTGGGCGGGGGCGTTGAGGCGGAGCAGGGCGGTGTGTTCGTCCTCGATGCGGATCTCGGTGAGGGCGCCGTTGTGGAGTTGGGGGAAGGTGCGGCGGTAGGCGGCGAGCGGGATGCCCAGCAGGTGGCAGAGGAGGAGCCGGAGGAGGGTGGAGTGGGCGACGATCAGAATGCGGCCGTGGGGTTGGTCGCGGGCGATGTCGGCGAGGCAGGCGGCGGCGCGTTCGGCGGCGTGGCGGGGATGTTCGCCGCCGGGGAGGTGGTGGTCGGCGGGGTCGGTGAGGAAGGCGGCCAGGTGGTGGGGGAAGCGCCCGCGCATCTCGTCGCGGGTGAGTCCCTCGCCCTGGCCGAAGTCGAGTTCGTAGAGCCGTTCGTCGACGTGGAGGGGGAGGTCGCAGGCGTCGGCGGTGGGGGCGGCGGTGAGGCGGGCGCGGGCGAGGGGGGAGCTCCAGATGGCGGTGAGGTGGGCGGTGGTGGCCCAGTGGGCGAGGGTGCGGGCCTGTTCGCGGCCGAGGTCGGTGAGCGGGACGTCGGTGCGGCCGGCGTAGCGGTTCTCGGCGTGCCAGATGGTTTCGCCGTGGCGGACGAGGAGGAAGTCGGTCACGGGGTGGCCTTCCTGAGGGCGTGGTCGGCGACGGCGGGGTCGAGCCAGCCTCGGTGGGTGAGTTCGGCGACGAAGCGGCGGTAGGTGGGCAGGTGGCGGGTGGTGCGGTCGGGGGCGGGGCGGATCTCGGTGCCGGGGCGGACCATGGCGGCGGCGGCCTCGGCGAGGGTGGCGCCGGAGGAGGTGGCGGCGAGGACGGCCATGCCGAGTGCGCCTTCGGCGTGTTCGGGGACGTGGACGGTGCGGCCGAGGACTTCGGCGCGCAGGCGGCACCAGTAGGCGTTGCGGGCGCCGCCGCCGGTGAAGGTGAGGGGGCCGTCGGTGGGGGCGCCGAGGTGGTCGAGGTAGTCGAAGCAGAGGCGTTCGAGGCAGGCGACGCCGAGGAGGTAGGCGTGGAACTCGGTGGCGCGGTTGGGGATGTCGCCGAGGAGGAAGGGTTCGGCTTCGGGGGCGTGGAAGGGGAAGCGTTCGCCGCCGGTGGAGACCAGGGGGTAGGCGACGGCGTCGGGGTCGAGGGCGGCGGCCTGGTCGGTGAGGACGTCGAGGTTCTCGCCGTGGAAGTACTGGGAGATGACGCCGGCGCCGCTGCCGGAGGCGCCGCCGGGGAGCCAGGTGTTGGCGGGGCCGCGGTGGCAGTAGACGACGCCGGCGGGGTCGCGGACGAGGTGGTCACTGCTGCCTTTGAGGACGAGGGTGGTGCCGAGGACGGAGTTCCAGGCGCCGGGGGTGAGGGCGCCAGCGCCGATCTGGGCGGCGCAGCCGTCGGTCATGCCGGCGACGATGGTGGTACCGGCGGGGATGCCGGTGGTGTGGGCTGCGTCGGCGTGGACGGTGCCGAGGACGGTGCCGGGGCGGACGACGTCGGGCAGCAGCTCGGCGGGGATGCCGAGGGGGTCGGTGACGTCGTGGGGCCAGCGTTCGGCGATGAGGTGGTAGCCGGTCTTGAGGGCGTGGCTGGCGTCGCTGGGGAGTTGACGGCCGGCCAGTTTCCAGGTGACGAGGTCGACTTGGTGGAGGAGGCGGGTGCCGGTGCGCAGGGTGGGGTCGTGTTCGAGGAGCCAGCGGAGTTTGGGCAGGGCCCAGGAGGGCGGCATGGTGCGGTAGCCGAGTTCCTGCCAGACGGCGGCGCCGGCGGCGTTGACGGCGTCGGTCTGGTCGGTGGCGCGGCCGTCGTCGTACATCAGGCCGGGGGTGAGGGGGGTGCCGTGGGGGTCGGTGAGGAGGAGGGTGCCGGAGGTACCGTCGATCGCCAGGCCCCGGATGCGGCTGGTGTCGAGGCCGGTGAGGGCCTCGCGGCAGGCGTCGGCGAGGGCGGTCCACCACTCGGCGGGGTCCTGTTCGTGGCGGTTGCCGGTGCGCTTGCTGGTGAGCGGGCGGGCGGCGGTGGCCAGCAGGGTGCCGGTGCCGTCGACGGCGAGGCAGCGGGCGCTCTGGGTGCCGAGGTCGAGGCCGAGCCAGATGTCGTCGGGGGCGGGGCCTGGGCCGGTGGGGCCGGGGGCGTGCGGGTCAGACACGGATGCCTCCTGGGGCGGGGGTCTCGGCGGGGTGGTGGGGGCGGTCGGTGCGGTGGGCGGCGGGGCGCGGGCGGCGGGTGGCGGCGCCCTGCCAGCCGGCGGTGCGGGCCAGGCCGCGCCAGGCGAGGAAGTCGTCGTGCAGGGCGGCGTAGAAGGTGGCGCGTTCGGGGTCGGGTTGCCAGGTGCGCTGCATGCGGACGTAGGTGTCAGCGGCGCGGTGCATGCTGCTGGCGGCGCCGGTGCGGACCAGGCCGGTGAGGAAGGCGCCCTTGGCGCCGATCTCGGTGTCGCCGGAGCGGGCGGTGGGCACGCCGGTGGCGTCGGCGATGAGGGCGCACCAGGCGTCGCTGTTGGCGCCGCCGCCGCACAGCCGTAGTTCGGTGACGTCGGTGCGGGCGGCGGTCAGGCAGTCGCGCAGGACGAGGGAGAGGCCGTCGAAGACGGCGCGGGCGAGGTCGGCGGGGGTGTGTTCGAGGGAGAGGCCCCAGAAGGAGCCGCGGGCGCCGGGGTCGAGGAAGGGGGCGCGTTCGCCGGCGGGTGAGAGGTAGGGCAGGAACATCAGGCCGCGGGCGCCGGGTTCGGACTCGAAGGCGAGCCGGGCGAGTTCGGGCGGGCCGGGGAGGTGCAGGAGGCGGGCGGCCCAGCCGAGGACCTCGGCGCCGTTGAGGGTGGGGAAGGCGCGCAGGACGCGTTCGCGGCCGCGGTAGGCGATGTGGACGCCGGAGGGTTCGCCGCTGGTGTCGATGCCGGTGCGGACGATCTCGGTGCACAGGGTGGTGCCGAGGATGCTGCATGCCTGGCCGGGGTTGACGACGCCGACGCCGCGGGCGGTGGCGGCGATGTCGTAGGGGGCCATGACGACGGGGAGGCCGGCGGGCAGGCCGAGTTGGGCGGCGGCGTCGGTGGTGAGTTCGGCGATGCGCTGGTCCTCGGCGAGGACGGTGGGCAGCAGTCGGGCGTGTGCGGTGAGGCCGAAGAGTTCGAGGATGGCGGGGTCGTACTGGCCGGTGGTGTGGTCGAGGAAGGGCGCGGAGGCGTCGGATTCGTCGGTGGCGCGGAGGCCGGTGAGGCGGAGGAAGAGCCAGCCGGCGGCGGTGAGGGAGGTGGCGGAGCGGGCGAGCCGGTCGGGGTCGTGGGCGGCGAGCCAGGCGAAGAGGGCGTTGGGCATGCCGGCGCAGGTCAGTGAGCCGTTGCGGCGGAACGCGGCTTCGAGGAGGCCGTCGCGCTGCCAGGTGGTGAGCAGGTCGCCGGCGCGGCCGTCGGACCAGAGGATGGCGGGGCCGGTGGGGCGGCCGTGGTCGTCGACCAGCCAGGCGCCGTCGCCCTGGGCGGTGAACGAGACCAGCCAGACGGGGTCGTTGAGGTCGGTGAGGACCTCGCGGACGGTGCGGACGACGGCCTGCCAGACGGCGTCCATGTCCTGTTCGGCCCAGCCGGGGTGGGGGCGGGTGACGTGGGTGGCGACGCGGGAGACGGCGATCTCGTTGCCCTGGTCGTCGAAGACGACGGACTTGATGACGGTGGTGCCGGCGTCGATGGTGAGTACGGACATCAGCGGGGTCCTTTCACGCCGAGGCCGGGTGGGTGTGCGGTGCGGCGGCGTCCTGGTCGGCCGCCGCCGGTTCCGGCTCGTCCGGCAGTTTCAGGAAGAGGGTGAGGACGCAGCTCACCGCGTACATCCCCGCGAAGATCCAGACCACCCCTTCGACGCCGAGCGGCCCGACGAAGGCGGCGACGACGGCGGGTCCGACGAAGGTGCTGGCGCCGGCGCCGAGGTTGAGGGCCGCCAGTGCCTGTCCCTTGTGCCGCGGTTCCAGGGAGGGCATCAACGCTGATATCGGTACGTATCCCGCCAGAGTAGCGCCGTAGAACGCGGCGACCAGGAGGGCGAGCGGGAAGTTCGGGCCGGCGGCGGTGGGGACGTGGAACAGCAGCAGGGTGCTCAGGGTGCAGCCGGCGCCGCCGCACCAGGCGATGGTGCGACGCCAGCCGATGCGGTCGCCGAGCGCGCCGAACGCGAGGTTGGCGACGATGTTGGTGGCGAACATCGCGCTGAGCAGGTGCAGCCACTGGGTGAGGGAGAACCCCACGGTCTTGGTGAAGTACACCGGCAGGATGACGAAGAAGCCGAACTGGGAGGCGGTGTTGACGACCCGGACGAGTGCGCCGGCGCCGACCCGGGGGTTGCGCCACAGGACGGTGACGCTGCCGACGAGGGTGGCCAGCGGGCCCTCGCCCGCGCCGCGCGGCCGCGGGGAGCCCTGTTCGTCGCGGACCAGCAGGAGGGCGAGCAGTCCGCCGGCGGCCACCAGTGCCAGGGCGGACCAGAGGGTGGCGTAGGCGCCGATGTGCGGGATCAGGGCGCTGGCGACGAGGGAGCCGAGGGTGGGCAGGCCACCGGTGAAGGCGAACCAGAACCAGCCCATGGCGGTGCCGAGGCGGGCGCGGGGTGCGACGCCGGCGATCCAGACGAGGAAGCCGTAGGCGAAGAGCGGGTAGCCCAGGCCGCGCAGGCCGTAGCCGAGGAGCATCAGCGGGTAGCTGTCGAGCGGCAGGGCGGCGGTGAGGAAGAGGAGTTGGAAGGCGGCCCAGATGGCCAGGCCGGTCCACATCACGCGGCGCGGTCCCCACAGGTCGGCGAGGACGCCGGAGAGCCAGGCGGCGAGGGCGGCGGCGATGCCGTAGACGGTGAAGAGGAGCGCGACGCGGGGTTCGGGGACGCCGCGGTCGATGAGGTACGGGGAGAGGTACCCGGACTCGACGCCGTCGCCGATCATGAAGAGGAGCAGGCCGAGGTAGCCCCAGGCGAGGGTCGGGGGGATACCGAGGCGGGTCAGGAGCGCGCGGGGCGCGGGCAGCGGAGGGTTCGTCATCGAAGCTCCCCTTCTTCTGCGGCGGGACGGGTGCGAGTGGGTCCGGGCCGGCGGAGGGTGCGGTGGGGCGCGCGGCCGGTGGACGACGCGGTGATGCAACCGTCCGCGTAAAAGGGGCGTCAAGGGTGGCCGGAATCTTCCCATTGCCGGGGCGACCTGCCGTGATGCATCGGTGCGGAACCGCCCTCGGCGGGCACGCGGACCCGTCGTGCCGCGTTACATTCGTGCGAACATCACGCGGCGCCTTCACTCGGGTGACCGCGGTGCGAACCGGAGGGAACGGGGCGATGGACCGGATCGAGGCCCAGGAGGAACGGCGGCGCCGCATCCGGGAGTCGGTGATCTCGCGGGGGTTCGTGCGGACCTCGGAGCTGGCCGCCGAGTTCGGGATCAGCCTGATGACCGCCCATCGGGATCTGGACGCGCTCCAGGCGCAGGGGTGGCTGCGGAAGGTGCGGGGCGGGGCGACGGGGCTGCCGTCGGCGCAGTTCCACGGGACGGTCGCGGAGCGGATGGCGACCATGGCGGCGACCAAGCAGCAGTTGGCGCGGGCCGCCGCGGAGCTGTTGGTGCCGGGGCAGACGGTGATGCTGGACGACAGCACGACGTGTCTGATGCTGGCGCACCAGATGCCCGAGCACGCGCCGTTGACCGTGCTGACCAACTCGCTGCCGGCGATCACCACACTGGCCAAGGAGCCGGGGATCTCGCTGATCACGCTGGGCGGGGCGTACTTCCCGGCGTACGACGCGTTCATGGGGCTGCACACCGCGGACGCGGTCCGGGCGTACCGGGCCGATGTGCTGTTCCTGTCGACGACGGCCGTCGCCAAGGGCCGTTGCTATCACACCTCGCCGGAGACGGTGCTGGTCAAGCGGGCGATGATGGAGAGCGCGGCGCGCCGGGTGCTGGTCGCCGACCACACCAAGTTCCGCAAGGACGGCCTGTACGCGCTGGCGCCGCTGACCGACTTCGACCTGCTGATCACCGACGACGGCCTGCCGGCGGACCGGATCCGGGCGGTTCGCGCGGCGGGCACGGAAGTGCGGGTGGTGGAGCAGCGGGGGTGAGGGGCGGCCCGGGCCTCTGCCGCGCCGCTGTGTGGCGGGCCATCGTGCGGTGGCCATCGTGTGTGCCGTGCCGGGAATACCCCACCCACGCCCGGCCGTTGACGGCCCCGAGGGGGCCCGTGCATCCCCTACGGGATCCGTTCGCCCCTCCCCCAAGGGCCTTCCCGGAGCCGCCCCTACTCCTCCGCCAGCCCCAGCACCCCGGGGTTCGTGGCCAGTTCGCGCAGGGCCGCCCGCGGGTCGGCGACGAGGTGGCGCTCGGTGAGGTCCAGGAGTCCGCAGACGGCGCTGATCTCGGCGGAGAGGGTGCCGTCTGCCCTGCGCACGCGCTGCTCGATCACGAAGGTCTTGCCACTGGTCCTGCCGCCGCGCCAGACGAACGCGCAGGAGACCTCGACCTCGTCGCCGGCGCGCAGTTCCCTGCGGTAGCGGATGGTGGTCTCCAGGGTCACCGGGCCGATGCCGCGGGCGACCAACGTGCTCTGCGGGACGCCGGCGGCCTGGAGGGCGGACCAGCGGGCGTGCTCGGCGTACTGGAGGTAGACGCTCTGGTTGAGGTGTCCCTGACTGTCGGTCTCGTAGCCGCGGACGGTGATCGGCACGGTGAAGGGCCCGTCCGTGCCCGCCTCCGTCGTCACAGGTGCCACTTCGGCCACGATCGCTCCTGTCTCCCCAGGGACCACATGTCGGCCCATCGTAGGCGGGAACGCTCAGTCGGTGCCCGGCATTCCGCCCTCCGCGCCGAGTTCCGCCCAGCTCACGATGCGGTCGCACCAGCGCCGGAGCAGCATCCGGTCGTGGCCGACGGCCAGCAGTCCGGCGCCGCTGCGGGCACGGTAGGACTCGACGACGGCGACGAGCGCGGCGGTGGTGGAGGCGTCCAGCATCGCGGTCATCTCGTCGCAGATCAGCCAGCGGGGGCGGAGCACCAGGGCGCGGGCCAGGCAGGCGCGTTGCAACTGCCCGTCGCTGACCTCGTGCGGGCGGCGGGCGAGCAGGTCGTCGGTGAGGCCGACGTCGGGCGCCAACTCCCTCAGCCGGTCCGGGACTTCGGACTTCCGGCCGGTGGCGCGGAGCGGCTCGGCGATGAGGTCGGCGAGGCGCAGGCGGGGGTCGACGGAGAGCCGGGGCTGTTGGAAGACGACGCCGAAGGCGGTGCGTTGGGCGCGGGGGGCGCGGTGCCGCCAGCCGGCGGCGGGGGCGCCGTCCAGGAGGACGGTGCCGGCGTCGGGGCGGTGCAGCAGGGCGGCGACCCGGGCGAGGGTGGACTTGCCGCAGCCGCTGGGGCCGAGCAGGCCGACCGCCTCGCCCGGGGCGAGGGCCAGGGACGCGCCGCGGACGACGGGGGCGCCGCGGTCGTATCCCGCGGTGATGTCGCGCAGTTCGAGCACGGTCAGCTCTCCCTCTCGGGCGGCACCGGGCCCGCCGGCGGCAGCGGGTGGTGGCAGGCGACGCCGTCGCGCGGTGCGGGGAGCGTCGCGCAGGTGTCGGTGGCGCGGTCGCAGCGGGCGGCGAACGCGCAGCCGGCCGGCAGGTCGCCGAGTTCGGGCGGCATGCCGGGGATGGGGGTGAAGGCGCGGTCGGGCAGCGCGTCCAGCAGGCCGCGGGCGTAGGGGTGGCGGGGGCCGGGGGTGCCGAAGAACCGTCGGGCGTCGGCGAGTTCGACGATCCGGCCGGCGTACATCACGGCGACCCGGTCGGCGATCCGCTCGGCCGCCCGGAGGTCGTGGGTGATCATCAGCAGTGCGCGGCCGGCGTCGGCGGGTGCGGACGGGTCGGGTTGTGACGGGGTGGCGAGGTGGCGGCGGAGTTCGTCGACGGTGCGGTCCACCAGGTCACGGTCGAGGCCGGTGGTCGGTTCGTCGGCGAGCAGGAGCGGGGCGTCGCCGGAGAGGGCGAGGGCGGCGGCGGCGCGCTGGGCGAGGCCGCCGGAGAGCTGGTGCGGGTGGCGGTCGAGGTGGTCGGCGGGGAAGGCGGCGCGTTCGGCGGTCCGTTCGGCGGCCGCGCGCAGCTCGGGACCGCGCGGGGTGCCGGCCAACTCCCGTACGGTTTCCTCCAGTTGGGAGCGGACGGTGCGGACGGGGGTGAGGTGGGCGGCCGGGCTCTGCGGGATCAGGCCGATCCGGCGGCCGCGGACGGACCGGGCGAGCTCGGCCTCGGAGGCGGCGAGCAGGTCGGTCGGGCCGTGGGCGTCGGCGAGGTGCGCGGTCCCGGTGGCCTCGGCGTTGCCGGGCAGCAGTCCGAGGAGCGCGGAGGCCAGGACGGACTTGCCGCAGCCGCTCTCGCCGACGAGGACCAGGCATTCGCCCGGTGCCAGGTCGAAGGTGGCGTCGGTGACCGCGGCGACGGAGCGGCCGCCGGACATCCGGAAGCGCACGGTCAGCCCGCGGACCGAGAGGAGCGGGTCCCCGGTGGTGGCCTGCGGCGGAATCCCGTTGGCGTTCACAGCGTCAACTCCGATCGCCGGCGCGGGTTGAGCCGTTCCCGCCAGGCGCCGGCCAGGCCGGCGACGGCGAGGGTGGGGACGATGATGAACAGGCCGGGGAAGAGGGTGGGCCACCAGTCGCCGGCCAGGAGGGAGCTGCGGGCGGCGTTGGCCATGATGCCCAGGCTCGCCTCGTGGGCGGGCAGCCCGAGGCCGAGGAAGGACAGGGCGGACTCGTGCCAGATGGCGTGCGGGACCATCAGGACGGCGGCCAGGCCGGCCTGCGGCAGTACACCGGGCAGGAGGTGACGGGTCGTCACCCGCCAGCGGGAGGCACCGCCGGACAGGGCCGCGTCGAGGTAGGGCCGGGAGCGCAGCGAGAGCACCTCGGCGCGGACGATCCGGGCGGTGGAGAGCCAGTGGGTGAGCGCCACCGAGACGATCACGGGCCAGACGCCGGGTCGGAACATGGCGACGATGAAGATGCCGAGCAACAGGTGCGGCACCGAGGAGAAGAGGTCGACCAGGCGCATCACGGTGCGGTCGACCCACCCGCCGAGTGCGCCGGCCAGCGCGCCGACGGCGGTGCCGATGACGGTGGCGACCAGCGCGGCGACCACGCCGACCAGCAGCGAGACCCGCAGTCCGTAGACGCAGCGGAGCAGCAGGTCGCGGCCGACCTCGTCGGTGCCGAACGGGTGGGCGGCGGACGGCGGTTGGAGCTTGGCGGCCAGGTCCACGGCCTGCCGGTCCAGGGGGAACAGCAGCGGCACGAGGACGACGGCGAGGACGATCACGGCGAGCAGCGCGAGGCAGACGCGGAGCCGGCGGGCGTGCCGCGGCGCGGTGCCGCGGCGGCGCGGTGTCTTGGTCGACGCGGCGGACGCGCTGGACGTGGTGGTGCTAGCCATCGAATCCCACCCTCGGGTCGGCCAGTCCGTAGAGCAGGTCGGAGAGGAGGTTGCCGGCGAGGACGGCGGCGGTGGCGAGCACCGTGAGCGCGGCCAGCAGGGGGAAGTCGACGCTGGTGGCGGCCTGGACGGTGGCGGCGGCGATGCCGGGCCAGCTGAAGACGGTCTCCACCAGGAGCGCGCCGGTGATGAGTTCGGGCACCCGGGAGCCGATGAGGGTGAGCACGGGGAGCAGGCCGGAGCGCAGGGCGTGGTGGAGCAGGACGGTGCGCTCGCGCAGCCCGCGGGCGCGGGCGCCGCGCACCGGGTCCTCGTCGAGCGCGTCGCCGACGCCCTGGCGGACGTAGAGCACGAACCACGGGAGTTGGGAGGCGGCCAGCACCACGGTCGGCAGCGCGAGGTGGCGGGCTATCTGGTCGGCGGTGACGAGTTGGCTGCCGGTGTCGGTGAGACCGCCGGCCGGGAGGACGCCCAGCTTGAGCGCGCAGAGCCAGACCACGAGCAGGCCGAGCCAGTACGGCGGGGCGGCCTCCAGGACGTAGGCGACGGAGGTGACGGCGCGGTCGAAGGCGCCGCCGCGGCGCCGGGCGGCCAGTACGCCGAGGACGGTGCCGGCGAGCACGGCGAGGACGAAGGCCAGCGCGCACAACAGCAGGGACCAGCCCAGGCGTTCGCCGATGACCTGGGAGACGGGGGCGCGCAGGCTGGTGGAGTCGCCGAGGTCGCCGGTGAGGGCGTGGGTGAGCCAGTGCCACCAACGGGTCAGCAGGGGTTGGTCGACGCCCAGGTTGTGCCGGAGTTGGTCGAGATTCTCCTGGGAGGCGGTGAGCCCGGCGCCGCCGGCGTAGGCGCGCACCGGGTCGAAGGGTGAGGCAGCGGCGATCGCGAACACCCCGAGGGTGACGGCGAGGAGGACGGGCACGGCGGTCAGCGCCCGCCGTGCCGTCATCCGCGCCATCGGCCCCCAGGGCAAGGGGCGGTGGCGCGTGGTCACTTGGTGGGCTGCCAGTCCTCGACGTTCCACCAGGGGCCGGAGGCCAGTCCGTGGTCGTGGGGTTCGACCTGGGTGGTGAGGTCCGTCCAGCGCTTGTCGGTCACGTAGACGTGGTCGACGTGGGTGAGGAAGACGTAGGCCGGGTCCTTGGCGAGTTCGCGCTGGACGGCGTCGTAGGCGGCCTTGCGGGCCTGGCGGTCGTCGGTGCGGCGGGCCGCGACGAGTTGGTCGTCGACGGTCTTGTTGGCGTACCGGGACATGTTGTTGAAGCCGTCGCCGGCGAGCGAGGAGTGCAGGAGCAGGTACTGGTCGAAGTCGGGGTCGGCGGGGCTGCCGCCGCCGGCGAGGACGGCGTCCTGCTTCATGTTGGGCTCGATGGCCTCCCAGGTGCCGGACTCGACCTTGGCCTCGATGCCGGCCTTCTTGGCGTCGGAGGCGAAGGCGAGGGCGTGCTCCTGGCGGAGCTTGTCGCCGGAGAGGTACCAGAGGGTGAAGGAGGCGCGCTTCCCGTCCTTGGCGCGGATGCCGTCGGGGCCCTTCTTCCAACCGGCGTCGTCGAGGAGCTGCTGGGCCTTGGCGAGGTCGTGGGGGCGCTCGGTGCCCTTGGCGAACCAGGGGCTGTCGGTGGGGACCGGCCCGTAGGCGGGCTTGCCGGCGCCGCTGAGGATGCCCTTGACCATGGCCTGGCGGTCGACGGCGAGGTCCAGTGCGCGGCGCACGGCCAGGTCGCCGGTGACGGGGTTGGCGGTGGGGAGGGTGACGTTGCGGTAGTCGAAGGTCTTGGCGGTGAGGGTGGTGCGGTTCTTGTCGCCCTTGAAGGTGGCGGCGAGTTCGGGCGGCAGGATGGCGCCGTCGAGGTCGCCGGAGCGCAGCCGGGTGGCGCGGATGTCGTCGTCCTTGATGACCGCCATGGTGAGGTGCTTCACCTTGGGCGCGCCGCCCCAGTAGTGGGGGTTGGCGGTGAAGGTGAGCTTCTCGCCCTTGGACCACTTGGTGAGGACGTAGGGGCCGGTGCCGACGGGGTGGGTGGTGAAGTCGCCGGTGTTGACGTCCTGTTGGCCGGCGATGTGCCGCGGCGCGATGGGCAGGACGGTGCGCTCGGCGAACGGCGCGTAGGGGTACTTCAGGTGGAAGACGACGGTCCGGTCGTCCTTCTTCTCGACCTTCTCCAGGGCGTCGAGTTCGGCCTTGGAGGCGTTGTTGGTCTTCTCGTCGAGGATGGTGGCGTAGGTGAAGACCACGTCGTCGGCGGTGAGGGGCTTGCCGTCGCTGAACTTCACGCCCTGGCGGAGGGTGTACGTGTAGGTCCTCCCGCCGTCGGTGACCTTGGGCAGTTCGGCGGCGAGCGCGGGCGTCAGCCGCATGTCGGCGTCGTGGGTGAGCAGCCCGTCGAAGACCTTGGAGTTGCCGTCCTTGCCGTAGCCCAGCAGCGGGCTGAGCGTCTCCGGCTCGAAGGCGATGCCGACGACCGCGGTGTCGGTGGGCTTTCCGCTGCCCCGGCCCTCGTCCGGAGTGGCGCAGGCCGCCGCGGTGAGCGCCATCGTGGCCGCCAGCGCCGTGGCGGCCACTCGCCGTATGGACCGGGACGTCATGCCCACACCCCTCTTGGAGATCGACTGTTGTTGCGAATGGCTCGCATTTGTGCGGTTGCCATTAAAGCAGTCGTAAAAGCGGGGTCATGAATCGGTCCCCGGTGGCTGGAAAGTGCCGGTGTGGGCCGGGGTCGGGTGGGGCGTCAGGAGGTGCCGGTCACCAGTTTCAGGTTCCACTTTTGGAGCGGCTTGTCGATGGGTTGGAAGATGGTGACGGTGTCCCCGCCGGTGTCGCAGGTCGCCGCGCCGCCGCCGGAGTGCACCCCGACGGCCTTCGGGGCGCCGGGCTGGGTGACGTAGGAGCCGCCCGAATCCCCGGCCGCGGAGCAGGCGTTGGTGAACGAGAGCCCGGGGATGACGGTGTTGCCGTAGTCGACGGTCTGGTCGGTGCGGGTGATCTCACCGCAGCGCCAGCCGCTGGTCTGGCCGGAGTGGCAGATCGACATCCCGACGATGCCCTGTTGGGAGCCGGTGATGGTGACCGGGCTGCCGCCCTCACCGGCCACCGTGGGGCTCAGCTTCCAGCCCGGCTGGTCGACCGCCACCAGGCCGAAGTCGCCCTCCTGTCCGTTGACGCTGTGGGTGCCCTGCGGGTTGGAGGTGCCCAGCCGGGTGCCGTCCTTGCCGAACGCGGGCTGGTTGGCCTTGAGGGTGCAGTGACCGGCCGTCACGAAGCCGCGGGCGCCGCCCCCGCCGGTCACCGAGAAGCCGATGGAGCAGATCCCGTCGGTCCCCGGCATCCAGCGCTCGCCGCCGACGACGGTGCCGTTCTGCTGGCGCGGCGCCTGGTCGTCGCGCTCGACGGTGATCGGGACCCGCGAGCGGGCGGCGAGTTGCCGCACCGCGCTCTCGAAGCCGGCGGTGCGCAGGGTGCGCGTCGAGCGGTCGACCCGCACCGCCACCGCGTTGGCGCGCTCGTCGATGCCCCAGCCGGTGACGCCCGGGACGCCCCGGCCGGCCCGGTCGGCGATCTGCCGGACCACCCCGAGGAGCGTCGCCCGGCTGTGCCGGACGGTGCGCGGCAGGGCGCCGGCGGCCCGCACCCGGCCGGCGTCGGCGGTTCCGGTGACGGCGACCACGAGGCGGCCGGCCGCCTTGTCGAACCACATCCCGGCGGGCGGCGCGGCCAGCGCCTGGCGCACCGCGAGGGCGGCCTGCTGCGCCCGGGCCTCCTGCGCGAGCCGGGTCCTGGCCTGGGCCGACGACAGGCCGAGGTCCCGGCGCATCGCGTCGAGCATGCTGGCGCGCGAGGTGGGCTCGGGGCCGGGGTCGGAGTGCGGCAGGGCCCGTGCCGGGCCGGTGGGGACGACGGCCGCCAGCACGGCGGCGGCCGCCGCGCTGACGAGTGCGGCCTGGGAGGTGCGGCGTTCCATCGGGGTCTCCTCGCGGTGTCGAGTGCACGTCGGGCCCGGACTCGGACGTGCAACGAGACTCGTCGACACCGTGGCGGGCAGCACCAGGGAGCAGGTCGGCACCCACACCCGCCGCGTTCCCCCGCGCGCCCTCAAGTCCCCGCCGTCTGCGGCCCGGTCGGGATCGAGGCACCATCCGGGACACCGCGGAACGTCCCCTGCTCGGCCGCCCGCCATACGGGAGCCGGGACACCTGAATGTCCGTCATACGGGGTGGCGGGGGTGCGTGCCGCGACGGTGGCGGAGGGACAGGGCGCCGAGGAGTCGCGAGGGCGCTGCCGGGGGCCTATCCGGCAGCGGTGGTGGGTCGGGCGGGAACGGTCCGGGGTGGGCCGCTCAGAAGTCCCCGCCGAAGCCGCCGTCTCCCCCGCCGCCGAAGTCGCCGCCGCCGAAACCGCCCCCGAAGTCACCGGGGTCGAAGTCGGCGCCCGTGACGTCGCCGCCCTCGGCGCCTCCGTAGCCGCCGAAGTCGGCGCCGTAGGCGGGGGTGGTCATCATCATGTGGCCGAGCGCGGTGCCGACGAGGAGGCCGGGGAGCAGGCCGCCGCCGAAGTAGCCGCCGGCCCAGGGGGCGTAGGCCGGGCCCGCGTCCCAGTAGGGGCGGTCGCCCTGCGGGGTGCGGACCGTACGGGCCAGCGGTTCGCGGCCGTCCGCCAGGCGGCTCTGGTCGGCGGCGCAGACCGGGACGGTGCGCGGGGCGCCGCCGGGCGGGGCCCAGGTGGCGTCGGCGATCGACGGGCCGTGCCGGGGGTCGAAGAAGCACGGCAGCCGGCGCTCGGGCAGCGGCCGGCCCTCGCGGCGGGCGGCGAGGGTGGCGAGGGCGAACCGGCCCTCGTCCAGTTCCTTGGTCACCGCCTGGACGTCGCCGGGATGTTCGGCCGAGGCCATCGCCGACTTGGCGTCCTCGTAGGCGTCCAGGGCGTGGGCGTAGTCGGCGCGCATCGCGTCGTCGGCGCCGGGCTCGCCCGGGTCGAAGTCCAGCCGGTCGAGCTCCTCGCCGAAGGCGGTGATGTCCTCGTCGACCACGACCCGCAGGTCTTCGAGGGCGGCGCGCTCCTCCTCGGCCCGCTTGCGGCGGTTGCGGCGGGCGATGGCGTAGGCGCCACCGCCGCCGATGGCGATCAGCGCGCCGAGGCCGACGACGGTGCCGGTGTCGATGCCGCCGCCGGTGCCGCCCCAGGAGGCCGGGGCGTGGCCGCGGGCCTCGGTGGTGGCGGTGTCGACGAAGCTGTTGAGGCGCTCGGAGACGGTGGGGTACTGGGAGCGCTTGACGGCGCCGACGAGGTTCTGGACGGCGGTGTGCGGCATCACGCGGGGGTCGGCGCCGGCGTTGAAGCCGTCGCCGAACTCCACGGCGTAGACGCCGCTGATGCCGACCTTGGTACGCAGGTCCTGGAGGAGCGTGGACGGCTGGTAGTCGGAGGTGCGGGGCAGGACGGCGACGAAGACCGGTTTGCCGGAGTCCTTGATCTTCTTGGCCAGGGCGTCCGCCTGGCTGGCCGAAAACTGACCCGAGGCGCGGGGGTCGACGTAGACCGGGCCCTTCCGTAGGGCGGCGGCCGCCTCGTCCAGTCCACCTGCGGCGTGCGCACCGGGTGCGGCCGCGGTGACCATCGCGAGGAGGGCGGCCAGCAGCAGGAGCACCGGTCCGATCAGCACACGGCGGGAGGCGGTCTTCATGGCTCCGACGCTACCTGAACCGCACTTTCAAGACACCCTCGCCAATTTACGGATTCTTTACTGATCGCCGCGATGCGCCACGGAGTATCGCGTCCCGCGCGGGCCCTGTCGCGCCGGAGCTGCCCATGCAGGTGGTCGCCGGGCGCGGCTTTTTGATGATCAAGGTCGCCGGGGATGCTCCGGCTCGCCCCTCCCCCGAGGAAAGGAGGACACGATGAGCAGGGTCGCCGAGGCGGCGAACTCCCTCGCCATCGCCGTCGCCGCCACCGCGGTCGGCTGCACGCTGGTCCTCGAACTGGCCCCCACACACCACTCCGGGACCAGGCAGCCCGCCGCCCCCGGCCGCCCCAACGCCGCCGTCGCCCACGACGGGGCGCACCGCCCCGTCGGACCCGGCGGTCCGGCGGCCCGGGCCGCGACCGCCGGGCTCGGGAGCCTCACCGGCCCCCGGCCCGATGCGGCGCCCCCCGGCACCGGCCGGATCGAGATCACCGCGCCGGCCGGCCCGATGAGCCTGCGGCCCAACGGCAGCTTCCCGGTGACCTGGACCAACACCACCGGCAGCGAGGTGGACGTCTGGCTCAGCGCCGCCGCCGGCCACGGCCGCATACAGCGACTGGCCCTGGTCTCCCCCAAGGCCGGCGCCGCACCGGCGGGCGAGGCCCTGGTGACGCTCCCCGCGGTCCCGCCCGGATCGAAGTACGCCCTGGAGGTGGCCGCCGGGAACGACCTCGCGCACGCCTTCAGCCGACCGTTCGCCATCACCAAGTAGGGGAACGGGGGCGGGAGTTGGCGGGGAGCTCCGGTCGTCCACGGCGCGGCCGGGCCGGTCGGCCCGGCCGCCCCGTGGCGGGTGCGCCCCGGCGCACCGGGCCGACTTGACGGACGGGAACGGAAGTCGGCTCGGGGGGACCGGCGGGCGCCCGGCGCCGTGCCGGTCCCCCCACTCTCCCCTCTTACGGCGCCGCCAAGTCCACCAGTCCCGCCAGCGCCTCCCGGTGGCGTCCCGGTGTGCCGAGGGCGAGCTCGTCGGCCTTGGCGCGCTTGAGGTGGAGATGGGCCGGGTGTTCCCAGGTCATGCCGAGGCCGCCGTGGAGTTGGACGCACTCCTCGGCGGCGCGGACGGCCACCGGGGCGCAGAAGGACTGGGCTACGGCGACCGCCAGCGGCGCCTCGGGACCATTTCCGGACAGCACGTCGGCGGCGTTGCGGGCCGCGGCCCGGGCCGAGGCGACGTCGAGCCAGAGGGCGGCCATGCGGTGTTTGAGGGCCTGGAACGACCCTACGGGGCGGCCGAATTGGGTGCGCTCGCCGGTGTACCGCACGGTTTCGGTCAGGCACCAGTCGGCGAGGCCGAGTTGTTCCGAGGCGAGGAGTCCGGCGCCGGTGAGCAGCGCGCGGTCGAGCGCGGCGCGGGCCCGGTCGCCGCGGGCCAACAGGCGGCCGGCGGCGGCGTCGAGGGTGAGGTGTCCCAGGGGGCGGGTGAGGTCGAGCGGGGTGATCGGCTCGGTGCGCACCCCGTCCGCGGTGGCGTCGACCGCGTACAGCTCCGGGCCGTCGGGACCCTCGGCCGGGACGAGCAGCAGTCCGGCGCCGGCGGCGTCCGCGACCGAGGTGACGCGCCCGGTGAGCCGGCCGGCGGCGTCCGCCCGTACGGGGGCCGGGCCGGTGTCGCCGGGGGCGGTGGTCAGCGGGACGGCGAGCGTCCCGAGGGTGGTGCCCTCGGCGAGCGCGGCCAGGAGGTCGGCGACCTCCGCGCGGTCGGTGTCGCAGCCGAGGAGTGCGGTGACCGCGAGGACCGCGCTGGTGAGGTACGGCACGGGGGCCATGGCGCGGCCCAGTTCTTCGAGGACGACGGCGGCCTCGCGGGCGGTCGCGCCGGCGCCGCCGAACCCTTCCGGGACCAGCAGGCCGGTGACACCGATCTCGGTCGCCAACGCCCGCCACAGACCCGGGTCGTGCGGCCGGCCGCTCTCCAGGCCGGCGAGCACGGTGGCCGGATCGCAGCGGTCGGCGAGCAGGGCCCGGACGGCGGCGCGCAGGGCCTCCTCCTCCGCGGAGTAGAGGAGGTCGGGTTCGTGGGCGGGGGTCGTGGGGGTCATCGGGGGAGGTCCTTCCACGCGATGTCCTTGTCGGTGCGCGGTTCGGGCGGGAGGCCCAGGACGCGCTCGGCGACGATGTTGAGCAGCACTTCGGAGGTGCCTCCCTCGATGGAGTTCCCCTTGGCGCGCAGATAGCGGTAGCCGGCCTCGCGGCCGGTGAAGTCGACGCCCTCCGGGCGGCGCAGCGTCCAGTCGTCGTAGGTGAGGCCCGCCTCGCCGCGGAACTCCACCTCCCAGCCGCTGATCTGCTGGGCGAGGCGGGCGAAGGCCAGCTTCATGCCGCTGCCCTCGGGGCCGGGTTGGCCCTTGGTCAGTTGCTGGCGCAGCCGTTCGCCGGTGAGGCGGGCGACCTCGGCGTCCACCCAGAGTGTCAGCAGGCGTTGGTGGAGGTCGTGGGTGCGCAGTTCGGGGTGGTCGCGCCAGGCGGTCGACGCCACCCCGATCATCCCGCCCTCGCGCGGGGTGCGGGCGCCGCCGATGGCGACCCGTTCGTTCATCAGCGTGGTCCGGGCGACCTGCCAGCCGTCGCCGACCGCGCCGAGGCGGTGGGTGTCGGGGATGCGGACGCCGGTGAGGAAGACCTCGTTGAACTCCGCCTCGCCGGTGATCTGGCGCAGCGGGCGCACCTCGACGCCGGGGTCGGTCATGTCGCAGACGAAGTACGTCAGTCCGCGGTGCTTGGGCACGGCCGGGTCGGTGCGGGCGACCAGGATCGCCCAGCGCGCCAGATGGGCGCTGGAGGTCCACACCTTCTGGCCGTCGACCACCCAGTTCCCGTCCGCGTCCCGGACGGCGCGGGTGGCGAGCGCGGCGAGGTCGGAGCCGGCGCCGGGCTCGCTGAACAGTTGGCACCACACCTCCTCGCCGGTCCACAGCGGCCGCAGGAAGCGCCGCTTCTGCTCCTCGGTGCCGTAGCG
This sequence comes from Streptomyces sp. NPDC090442, assembly GCF_044769405.1. Taxonomy (NCBI): domain Bacteria; kingdom Bacillati; phylum Actinomycetota; class Actinomycetes; order Kitasatosporales; family Streptomycetaceae; genus Streptomyces; species Streptomyces sp. NPDC090442. The sequence goes on along the minus strand of NZ_JBIVXW010000042.1, from coordinate 14,210 downwards.
GAGGATCGTCGGCGCGGCCATGCCGAGGCCGATGCCGATCCGGCCGGGGTCGTTGTCCGGGGCGTCGACGGCCGCCAACTCGGCGTCCACGACGGCCTGGAGGGCGCGCGGGGCGTCCAGTCCGCCGAGCCCCTGGGGGAAGTGGACCCAGGCGAGGCCGGCGTCGAAGCGGGCGCGGAGGAAGTCCAACCGGTCGGTGGTGCCCGGGGGATGGGCGGCGAGCAGGTCGGCGGTGCGGCGGCGCAGGTCGGTGGCGTCGGTCATCGCGTCTCCCCCGTTCCGGGGACCACCACGAGGCGGCCGACGGAGTCCCCGTCGGCGACCCGCTGGACGGCGTCGGCGGCCTCGGCCAGCGGGACCCGCCCGCCGATCAGCGGCTTGACCGCGCCGTGGGCCGCCAGCTTGGTCAGCTCCTCGTGGCAGGCGTCGACGGCGGCCGGGTCCTTGGTGTTGTAGAGCCCCCAATGCAGGCCCAGGATCGCGTAGTTCTTCACCAGGGCGTGGTTGAGGCCGGGGGTGGGGACGGCGCCGCCGGCGAAGCCGACGACGACGATCCGGCCCTCGAAGGCGATGCACTTGGTGGACTTGGCGTAGGCGTCGCCGCCCACCGGGTCGTAGACCACGTCGGCGCCGCGCCCGTCGGTGGCGTCCTTGACCGCGGCGACGAGGTCGTCGGTGCGCCGGTCGAGCACCAGGTCGCAGCCCAACGCGCGGGCGGTGCGGGCCTTTTCGGGACCGCCGACGACGCCGATGACCCGGGCGCCGGTGGCCTTGCCGAGCTGGACGGCGGCGCTGCCGACGCCCCCGGCGGCGGCGTGCACCAGCAGCGTCTCGCCCGCCTGGAGCCGGGCCCGGCGGTGCAGGCCGAACCAGCCCGTCTGGTAGCCGATGTGCAGCGCGGCGGCCTCGGCGTCGTCCAGCGCCCCGGGGGCCGGCCGGACGGTCGCGGCGTCGACCACCGCCAGCTCCGCGAAGCCGCCGCCGGGCAGCGCCGGTTGGGCCAGCACCCGCGCGCCGACCTCGCCGGCCGCGCCCTCGCCCGCGGCCAGCACCTCGCCGCAGATCTCCACGCCGGGGGTGAACGGGAGCGGCGGCCGAACCTGGTACTGGCCCCGGCACAGCAGCGCATCGGGGAAGTTGACGCCGGCGGCCCGTACCCGCAGCAGCAGTTGGCCGGGGCCCGGCTGCGGATCGGGCACCTCCTCCAGCCGCATCACCGCTCGCGGCTCCCCGTTCGCGTGCACGCGCCATGCCTTCACCTGATGCCTCCACAGATGGTGGGTCGACCGGGCCGGTGCGGGGCCGGATCGGGCCCTCGCCACGGGGCATACTAAGCGGTCGGTATCGGTGAAGGAACAGTTCCGGCCGGACCCGTCGCGGGCGTGCGCCCCCACCCCGGGGGCGGGTGCCCGCCCCTGGCGGGGACCGGCGTCCCGGCCGCCGCGTGACGCCTACTGGCCGCGGAGGACCTCCCAGACGCCCGGGTCCTCGAACCCCAGCGCCCACAGCCCCCTCCCCCGCACCCCGTACGCCGCCAGCAGCGGCAGTTGGGCCCGGACGCCGCGGGCGTCCTGGTACCAGACCTCGTGGTGTGCGCCGCCTTCTTCGTAGCGGAAGTGCGGGGTGCCGGAGGCCGCGTCGAAGGTGTAGGGGGCGCCCACCCGCTTGCGCAGCGCCTCGGCCTCCCACCACGTCCGGTGCGTGGCGCGCCGGCCGCTGCCGGGCACCCAGTCCCAGCCGTAGCCCGGGAAGGCCAGCTCGATCCGGTCGCGGGGGATGTCGGCGGTGGCCTCTCGCAGGATCTGCGCGTACCAGTCCTTCGAGGACAGCGGTCCCGGCTCGCCCATGGACCAGTGCAGGTCGTAGCCCATGTACCGCACGGTGTCGGCGAGCGCGCCCAGCCGGCGGTAGTCGAAGGCCGCGTGCGAGGGCATCACCGTCACCACGCACGTCTTGCCGCGCCGGTGCAGCCGGGCGCACAGCTCGCCGACGAGCGCGACGTAGCCGCTGCGCACCCGCTCCCGGGTCGCCGCGTCCCCGGTGACGGCCATGGTCTCGTAGTCCAGGTCGATGCCGTCGTAGTCCTGGCTGCGGACCACCGCCAGCAGCGCGTCGACGTGGGCCCGGCGGCGGGTCGGGTCCTGCAGCAGGGCCGCCATGGCCGGTGCGTCCGGCGTCTCGGTCACCGTCGGCACCACCGCGAGGCCGGCGCGGCGCAGCCCCGCCACGAAGTCCGGCCGGACGGCGCCGGGTCGGCCGGTGACCGCGCGCCCGGAGGCGGTCTCGTACCAGAAGGGGCTGACGGTGCGTAGCTGATCGGCGTGTGCCAGCGCGTCCCGGTAGGCGCCGTCGACGTCGCCCCAGAACGGCAACCAGGCCGACATCCGCGGCCCCCGCTCCCCCGGCCGGGCCGCCCCTACCGCCGCGGACGACGGCACCGCGCCCGCCACCAACACCGCGGCCAGCAGCCACGCCCCGCCGGACCGCCCCAGGAACCGCCGTCCTCGTCTCATGTCCCGAGCGTGGCCCGTGGCGGCGCCCGGTGCGCCGTCCACGGGGCCGAATGGCGGGCCGGGCCGGCCCGTTGGGGAGGTCCTAGGGCGCACCGTCGCCGTCGAGCAGGCGGCGGAGTCGGTGGGCCTGGGCTTCGGCGGTGCCGGGTGGGTTTCTGGGGCGGGTGGGGTCGTCGTGGGCGAGGAGGGTGAGCCAGGTGAGGGCGAGCAGGGTCCGGCAGGCGGGCAGGCGGGTCGCCTCGGCCGGGGTGAGCGGGAAGCGCCGCAGGAACGCGGTGGTGTCGAAGGGGCGCGGCACCCGGGCGGCGATGTGCTCGACGATCTCGGCGAGTTCGTAGGCGCGGTCGCTGCGGCCGGACTCCTCGAAGTCGACGACCCGGACGCGGTGGCCGTCCCAGAGGTAGTTGGCGGAGTTCCCGTCGCCGGCGCCGAAGACGGCGGGGACGTCCGGCGGGATTCCGGGTGGGGCGTCGGGGGCGCCCGGGCCGGTGGTGTCGAGCCAGGCCAGACCGGCGCGCACGGCCCGTCGGACGGGCGGGCTGAGCGTCTCCTCCGGGGTGCGGGCGCGCCAGGCGCGGACCCGCTCGACGGTCTCCCGTTGGTGGCCGTGACGCAGCGGCACCCGGGCCAGCTCGGCGGGCGGGAGGGCGGTGTGGACGGTCTCGACGGCGCGGGCCCAGGCGCTCAACTCGCGGGCGCCGAGGGGCCGTCCGCGCAGCGGGGCGCCGGGGAGCCTGGACATCACCAGGGTCGGCGGGCCGGTATCCGTCGGCGGTGGGTGAGGGTCGAGGAGGGTCGGGGCGAGGCCCGGGGCGTGCGCGGCGAGGAGGGTCAGCGCGCGGCGTTCGCGGGCGCGGGGGCCGGGGCCCTCGGCGGCGCGGAAGCGTTTGACGACCCGGTCGGGGTGGAGGGTGAGGTCGTGGGTGTGCCAGCGGGCCGCCCCGGAGGGCGGGCCGGGCGGCGTCCGGTCGGTCGTCATCGGGGGGGACGGTGACACGGGCGGCGGGCGGCGGCAAGGGGGCCGTCGGTCAGGCGGTGGCGGGGTCCGCGGTGCGGTCGTCGGGGTGGGACTGGTCGATCCAGCCGGCGGCCAGGGCCTCGGCGAGCGTGAAGCGGTCGTGGGCGAGGGCGGCGCAGGTGGCGGCGGTCATGCGCAGGACGGTGTCGGGGTGGGGGGCGGGGCCGTCGGCGTAGTGGCCGGTGGTGGGGTCGTCCGGGTCCAGGACGAGGTGGAAGGCGCCCTCGTCCAGGGTGACGTCGACGACCCGCACCGGTGCGTCGGCGAAGTGCCGGGCGAGACGGGCCAGCAACGGGACGGCGAACCAGTGGGCGCGGACCGCGTCGGTGGGGCGCTGCTCGTCGAGCGCGGGGGCGCCCCAGTCGGCGAGCGCGGCGAGGACGGGGAGCAACGCCCGGCCGCGCGGGGTGAGTTCGTAGACCGAGGCGGTGCCGGGCCGGGGGAGCCGGCGGCGGGTCAGCAGGTCGTCGCGCTCCATGTCCTTCAGGCGGGAGGCGAGCATGTCCGTACTGACGCCGGGCAGGTCGGCGTGGAGGTCGGTGTAGCGCCGGGGGCCGCCGAGCAGCTCCCGGGCGATCAGCAGCGTCCACCGGTCGCCCACGGCGTCCAGGGCCCGGGCGACGGCGCAGTACTGGTCGTAACTTCGGCGCGGCATGACACCAGCATAGACATGTGATTGGATTTTCCAAGTTGGAAGTTTGGAAAACCAAGTACGGTGACGAGTGCTACCGCGACCGGCGGTGGACGCAGGAAGTGGGAGGCCGCCGCATGCAGTTCAAGCAGTCCAGCAAGATGTCCGACGTCTGCTACGAGATCCGCGGACCGGTGATCGAGCACGCGGACGCGCTGGAGGAGGCCGGCCACAGCGTGCTGCGACTGAACACCGGCAACCCGGCGCTGTTCGGCTTCGAGTGCCCCGAGGAGATCCTCCAGGACGTGATGCGCAACCTCTCCCGCGCGCACGGCTACACGGAGTCCCGGGGCATCCTCTCCGCCCGCCGCGCGGTGGCCCAGCGCTACCAGGACGCCGGACTGACGGACGTGGACGTCGACGACATCCACCTCGGCAACGGCGTCTCGGAGCTGATCTCCATGGCCGTGCAGGCACTCTTGGAGGACGGGGACGAAGTCCTCATCCCCGCGCCGGACTTCCCGCTGTGGACGGCGGTCACCTCGCTCGCCGGCGGGAAGCCGGTGCACTACGTGTGCGACGAGTCCGCCGACTGGCTGCCGGACCTGGACGACCTGGCCTCGAAGATCACCGACCGGACCCGCGCGCTGGTCATCATCAACCCCAACAACCCCACCGGCGCGGTCTATCCGCGCGAGGTGCTGGAGGGCATGCTCGACCTGGCCCGCCGCCACCAACTGATGGTCTTCGCCGACGAGATCTACGACCGGATCGTCTACGACGACGCGGTCCACCACCACGCCGCGGTCCTCGCCCCGGACGTGGTCTGCCTGACCTTCAGCGGCCTGTCCAAGGCCTACCGGGTGGCCGGGTTCCGCTCCGGCTGGCTGGTGGTCTCCGGCCCCAAGGAGCACGCGGCGGACTACCTGGAGGGGCTGGGCACCCTCGCCTCCATGCGGCTGTGCCCCAACGCCCCGGCGCAGTACGCGATCCAGGCCGCGCTCGGCGGCCGGCAGACCATCACGGACCTGGTGCTCCCCGGCGGCCGGCTGCGCGAGCAGCGCGACCGGGCCTGGGAGCGCCTCAACGAGATCCCGGGCGTGAGCTGCGTCAAGCCCAAGGGCGCGCTCTACGCCTTCCCGCGCCTGGACCCGGCGGTCCACAAGATCCACGACGACGAGAAGTTCGTCCTCGACCTGCTGCTGCGGGAGAAGATCCAGGTCGTCCAGGGCACCGGCTTCAACTGGCCGCGCCCGGACCACTTCCGGATCCTCACCCTGCCGCGCGCCGACGACCTCGACGCGGCGATCAGCCGGATCGGGCGCTTCCTCGCCGGGTACCGGCAGTAGCGGCGACCGCGCGGCCGGGAGGGCGGGCGCGAACCCCCGGCCGCGGCCCCGCGGCACCCGAACGGGCGTACCGATTTCCCCGGCCGCCCGCCCCCTCCCCACCTGGCCGGTCCCCCGCCCCGGACGGTCCGTCGCGGGCAGGCGCTCTTGAGCGGACCGCCCGCAAGGGATTAGGTGGAGGGCGGCAATCCAGCCGCCGCCCCGGAGGGGAAGGGAAGCGATGCCCGTACGACCGGCAGTGTCGGAAGCGGAACTTGAGGCCCACCTGCGCGGGATCTGTTTCAAGACGGGTCCCCCGCGCCGCATAGGCGTCGAGATCGAGCTTCTGGTGCACGACGCCCGCAACCCCCGATGTCCGGTCCCACCGACCCGGATGCACGCCGCGCAAGACGCCCTGCGCGCCCTGCCGCTGCACTCCGCCCTCACCTTCGAACCCGGCGGCCAGCTGGAGCTCAGCTCGCTGCCCGCCGACTCCCTCACCGCCTGCGTCGAGGCGGTGACCGCCGATCTCGCCCGGGTCCGCCCCGTCCTGCGGGAGCGGGGCCTGGAACTCTCGGGCCACGGCCACAACCCCTGGCACCCCCCGCGGCGGGTGCTCCTCGCTCCCCGTTACGACGCCATGGAGGCGTACTTCGACCGGCGCGGCACGGCCGGCCGGTCCATGATGTGCGGCACCGCCTCCGTCCAGGTCTGCCTGGACGCCGGCCACGAGGAGCCCGGTCCGTTGGGGTTCGGCCGGCGCTGGCTGCTGGCGCACCTGTTGGGCGCGGTGCTGGCCGCCGCGTTCGCCAACTCCCCGCTCGCCGAGGGATGTCCGACCGGCTACCGCACCACCCGCCAGGCCATCTGGGGGCAGCTCGACCCGGGTCGCACGCTCGCCCCGCCCCAGGACGCCGACCCGCGCGCCGCGTGGGCCCGCTACGTGCTGGACGCCCCCGTGATGTGCGTCCGGCGTCCGGCCGGCCCGTGGGACGCGCCGGAGGGGCTGACCTTCCGCGAGTGGCTGCGCACCGGCGTGCCCCGGCCGCCGACCCGGGAGGACCTGGACTACCACGTCACCACCCTCTTCCCGCCGGTGCGGCCGCGCGGTCATCTGGAGCTGCGCATGATCGACGCGCAGCCGGGGCCGGACGGGTGGATCGTGCCGTTGGCCGTCACGGCCGCGCTGTTCGACGATCCGGCGGCCGCCGAGTTCGCCTACCGCACCGTCAAGCCGCTTGCGGAGACGGCCGGTTCGCGTCCGGCGCCAGGCAATCCGCTGTGGCGGACCGCGGCCCGGGCCGGGTTGACCGACCCCGAGCTGCACGCGGCCGCGGCGGCCTGCTTCGCCGCCGCGCAGGAGGCACTGCCCCGGCTCGGCACCGCCCCCGAAATCCGGGCGGCGGTCGCGGAGTTCGTCGAACGCTATGTGGCGCGCGGCCGGTGCCCCGCCGACGACCAGCTCGACGCGCTGGCCGCGGCGGACGCCGGCGGCGGCCCGGACCCGGCCGGCGAGGCGCCCGGCACCGCGGCCGGGGGCCGCCCCCTCCTCGGGAAGGACAGCCAGTGACCATCGACCCCGAGCCGTTCCGGGAGCGGGCCGCGGCGGCGCTGCTCGCCGCCCGCGACCGCACCCGCCTGCTGACCACCAGCGTCGAGGACCCCGACCTGGTCGCCCAGCACTCCCCGTTGATGTCGCCCCTGGTGTGGGACCTGGCGCACATCGGCAATCAGGAGGAGCAGTGGCTGCTGCGCGCCGTCGGCGGCCGCGACCCGCTGCGCCCGGACATCGACTCCCTCTACGACGCCTTCGAGCATCCGCGCGCCGCGCGTCCCACGCTGCCGCTGCTGGATCCGGCCGAGGCCCGCGGCTATCTCGCCGAGGTGCGCGGCCGGGCGCTGGACGTCCTTGAGCGCACCGCGCTGCACGGCGGCCCGCTGCACTCCGCGGGGTTCGCCTTCGGGATGATCGCGCAGCACGAACAGCAGCACGACGAAACGATGTTGATCACCCATCAGCTGCGGAAGGGCCCGCCGGTGCTGAGCGCGCCCGAGCCGCCGCCCGCGCCCGACGGTCCGCTGCCGGCCGAGGTCCTCGTCCCCGGCGGCCCGTTCCTGATGGGCACCTCCACCGAGCCGTGGGCGCTGGACAACGAGCGTCCCGCGCACGAGCGGACGGTGCCGCCCTTCTTCCTCGACACCACCCCGGTCAGCAACGCCGCCTACCAGCGCTTCCTCGACGCCGGCGGCTACGAGGAGCCGCGTTGGTGGGCGCCGGAGGGCTGGGCCCAGGTGCGCGAACACCGGCTGCGGGCCCCGCTGTTCTGGCGCCGCGAGGGCCGGCAGTGGCTGCGCCGCCGGTTCGGGGTGACCGAGCCGGTGCCGCCCGACGAGCCGGTGCTGCACGTCAGTTGGTACGAGGCGGACGCCTACGCGCGGTGGGCCGGCCGGCGGCTGCCCACCGAGGCCGAGTGGGAGAAGGCCGCCCGCCACGACCCGGACTCCGGACGGGCCCGGCGCTACCCCTGGGGCGACGCGGACCCGACCCCGGAGCGCGCCAACCTCGGGCAGCGACACCTGCGGCCGGCCCCGGTCGGCAGCTATCCCGAAGGGGCCTCGCCGCTCGGCGTCCGCCAACTCATCGGCGACGTCTGGGAGTGGACGGCCAGCGACTTCCTGCCCTATCCCGGCTTCGTCGCCTTCCCCTACCGCGAGTACTCCGAGGTGTTCTTCGGCGGCCCGTACAAGGTGCTGCGCGGCGGCTCGTTCGGCGTCGACCCGGTCGCCTGCCGCGGCACCTTCCGCAACTGGGACCTCCCGGTGCGGCGGCAGATCTTCTCCGGGTTCCGCACCGCCCGGGACGCCGACCCGACGGCCGGAGGTGCTGCCTGATGTGCCGTCATCTCGCTTACCTGGGGCCGGAGATCCCGTTCGGACGGGTGGTCCTGGAGCCGCCGCACGGCCTGTACCGACAGTCCTGGGCGCCGCGCCACCAGCGGCACGGCACGGTCAACGCGGACGGCTTCGGCGTCGGCTGGTACGCGCCCGACGACCCGCTACCGGCCCGCTACCGGCGGGCCGGCCCGATCTGGGCCGACGAGCAACTGCCCGATCTGGGGCGGGTGATCCGCTCCGGGGCGCTGCTGGCCGCCGTCCGGGACGCCACCGTGGCCGGGGCGGACGCCGAGGCGGCCGCCGCGCCGTTCGCCGCCGGGCGGTACCTCTTCAGCCACAACGGCGCGGTGACCGGCTGGCCGGACACCATGGCGCCACTGGCCGCCGGGCTGCCCGCGCGGGAGCTGCTGCGGCTGGCGGCCCGCAACGACACCGCGTTCCTGTGGGCCCTGGTGCAGCACCGGTTGGCCCGCGGCGACGACCCGGGCGAGGCGCTGGCCGAGACCGTCCGGGAGGTCGCCGAGGCCGCGCCCGGCTCCCGGCTGAACCTGCTGCTGACCGACGGCACCGGCATCGCCGCCACCACCTGGGGCGACACCCTGTTCCACCTGGCCCTCCCCGACGGCGGCCGGGTCGTCGCCTCCGAGCCCTATGACACCTCCCCCCACTGGACCGAGGTCCCCGACCGCACGCTGCTGCGCGCCACCCGCACCGAGGTCCACCTCACCCCGCTCAAGGAGCCCGCAACGTGAGCCCCCTCAGCATCACCCGCACCCTGCCCCCCGATGCCACCGCGGCCGCGCTGCGCGCCGACGTCGCCGAGGGGCTGTCCCGCACGCCCAAGCACCTGCCGCCGAAGTGGTTCTACGACGCCCGCGGCAGCGAGCTGTTCGACGAGATCACCACGCTTCCCGAGTACTACCCGACCCGCGCCGAGCGCGAGATCCTGCGCGCCACCGCGGACCGGATCGCCGCCGCGACCGGCGCCCGCACCCTGATCGAGCTGGGTTCCGGCTCGTCCGACAAGACCCGCCACCTGCTGCGCGCCCTGACCGGGCTGGAGAGCTATCTGCCCGTCGACGTCAGCGAGTCGGCGCTGCGGGCGGCCGGGGAGGCGCTGTTGGCCGAGCACCCGGGGCTGACCGTGCACGCCCTGGTCGCCGACTTCCAGCGCGGCCTGACGCTGCCGGAGACGCCCGGGCCGCGGCTGCTGGCGTTCCTCGGCGGCACCATCGGCAACCTGCTGCCGGCGGAGCGGGCCGCGTTCCTGGACTCCGTGCACGCGCTGCTCGCCCCCGGGGACGCCCTGCTGCTCGGCACCGACCTGGTCAAGGACGAGGCCACGTTGGTCGCCGCGTACGACGACAGCCGCGGGGTGACCGCCGCCTTCAACAAGAACGTCCTGGAGGTCATCAACCGCGAGTTGGGCGGCGACTTCGACCCGGCGGACTTCGACCACGTCGCGCGGTGGAACGCGGAACGGGAGTGGATCGAGATGCGGCTGCGGGCCCGGGCCGACCTGACCGTCAAGATCCCCGGCGTCGATCTGGCCGTGCCGTTCGCGGCCGGCGAGGAGCTGCGCACCGAGGTCTCCGCGAAGTTCCGCGAGGACGGGGTACGCTCCGAACTCGCCGCGTCCGGGCTGAAGTTGACGGAGTGGTGGACCGACGACGCCGGGCGGTTCGCCCTGTCGCTGGCGCTTCGACTCTGAGCGTTTCCGGCCGCCGGGTGCCCACCTCCCCGCCGATGTGGTTCGATGCCCCGATCGCACATCCGTACGCGTAGCCGGGCGCGCCCCGCCGCGTGCGGGACCGGACGGGCTCGACGGAGGGGCAGGGCATGGGCACGGCGCTGGATCGACGGAGTTTCCTCAGGGGCGCGGCGGGGCTGTCCGCCGCCGGGGTGCTGGCGGGCCTCGGTGGCGGGGGCACCGCGGTGGCCGCGGCGCCGGCCGCGGTCACCACGCAGGACTGGATGTCCGCGCTGGGTGACGCCACGCCGGTGCAGCGGCTGACCGTCCCCGGCACCCACGACTCCGGCGCCCGGATCGGCGGCCCCTGGGTGGCCTGCCAGAACACCTCGATCGCCGAGCAACTGGCCTTTGGCATACGGTTCCTGGACGTCCGCTGCCGGGCCATCGACGGCGTCTTCGCGATCCACCACGGCGCGTTCTACCAGGAGTTGATGTTCGGCGACGTGCTCAACGCCTGCCGGGACTTCCTCCGGGCGCATCCGTCCGAGACCGTGTTGATGCGGGTCAAGCAGGAGTATTCGGAGGTCTCCGCCGAGGAGTTCCGCGGGATCTTCGGCACCTACCTGGACGCCAAGGGGTACCGCTCGCTGTTCCGGTTGGACCCGGGGCTGCCGACGCTGGGGCAGGCCCGGGGCCGGGTCGTGCTGCTGGCGGACGCCGACGGGCTGGGCGGGGTGCGGTACGCCGACCCGGCGCTCTTCGACGTCCAGGACGACTACATGACCGAGCCGATCGGGAAGTACCCCAAGGTCGAGGCGCAGTTCCGCAAGGCGGTCGACCAGCCGGGCAAGCTGTTCGTCAACTACGTCTCCACGGCCGCCCTGCTGCCACCGCGCTCCAACGCCGACCGTCTCAACCCGCGCGTCAAGAGCCTGCTGGAGGGCGCCGGCAGCGCCTGGCGGGGGCTGGGCATCGTGCCGATGGACTTCCCCAACGAGTTCGGGATGGCCGGGACGCTGATCGGGCACAACCTGGCCGGCCGCGGTGTCACCCTGGTGGCTCAGCCGGGCACGTGATCGGCCGTCGGACCGAACCCGCGCGGGCCGTCGTGCATCAGACTGGTTGAAATGTCTGGTTCCGGCGTCGCCCCCGTCGTCCCGCCCCGCGGTGCGCGGGCAGGCGGTGCCGGCTGAGTCACGGCAAGGCGGCACTGGTGGAGACGAGCGAACGCGGGCCCGAGGCGGCGGATCAGGAGGAGGCGTCCGGGGCGGCGCCGGGCACATCGCCCGGGCCGGTCCGCACCGGGCGGGCCCGGGCCGGCGTGCCGCTGCGGGTGACCGCGGTGCTCGGGGCGCTGACGGTCGTCGTGGGCGGCGCGGCGCTGGCGTTGCAGGCCGCCCGGCAGGACCCGTTCGTGGCGCCCGGGGACCCGGTGACCGGGACCTATCTGGCGTCCCGGGCCAGCGGCGACCGGGCGGCCGCCGCGGTACTGGCCGGCCCCTACCGGGAGTTGCCGGGCGCGGCGACGGCGATGGCGCGTCCCGCCGGCGGTACTCCGGCCCCGCTGCCCGCCTCCCGGCCCCTGGTGGCCACCGCGGCGACGCCCGCGCCGCCGGTCGGTGCGCTGTTCTCCCCCGGCGACGACGGCGCCGCCGCGCACTACTGCACCGCGAGCGTGGTGCACTCCCCCGCCGGCAACCTCGTCGCCACCGCCGCGCACTGCGTCCACGACGGCGGCTTCCGCACCCGGCTGGTCTTCGCGCCCGGCCTGCACGACGGGCTCACGCCGTACGGGCTGTGGGTGCCGACCCGGATCGACGTGGACCCGCGCTGGATCAGCGACCGGGACCCGGACCACGACGTGGCGTTCCTCCGGGTGCGTCGGCACGGGAGCACCGAGCAGCGGATCGAGGACGTCACGGGCGCCGAGCGGATCCGGTTCGACGCCCCGCCGGGCCGGCCGGCGCAGTTGACCGGCTATCCCGGGGACAGCGACACCCCGGTCGGCTGCCGGCACACCGCGGAGGCCGAGGGGCCCCACCAGGTCCGCTTCCCCTGCGCCGGCTTCCCGGCCGGGACCAGCGGCGGCCCGCTGCTCACCGACGTCGACCAGGTGACCGGCACCGGCTCGCTGATCGGGGTGATCGGCGGTCAGGACGAGGGCGGCGACGACGCCACGTCGTACAGCAGCCGCTTCGGGGCGGACGTGGCGGCGCTGTACCGGCGGGCCACCCGGGGTTGACCGGGCGGCCCGCCGGGCGGTCAGGCGCCGCCGCGCGGCAGCACGGTGCGCAGGACGGCCGGCAGCGGGTACCAGTCGGCGGTGGCGAAGCTGGCGTGCGCGGCGGCGAGTTGCGCGACCCGGGCGCGGGCCTCGGCCTCGGTGGGGTGGGTGGCGTCCAGGGCCGGCGGGACCTTGTGGGCGTCGGTCATGATGAGCAGGTAGTGGCGGGTGTCGTACCAGGACGTGTCGATGGTGCCGCCCAGGTAGGTGGCCGCGTCGCCGTCGAAGACCACGAACCAGGGGCGCAGGGCGGGGTCGGCGTAGCGCTCGCGGGGGTCGCCGGGGGCGGCGCCGTGCACGGCGGGGAACGCGGTGGACGTCGTCAACGCGCCCCGCGCGGCGAGGTCCTTGAGGTGGCCGGCGTATTCGACGTCGGTCCACAGCCGGTCGAGCGGGTTGTGCTCCTCGACGGTGCCCGGTATGAGCTCGAAGAGGAACTTGCCGGCCAGGTCGGCGCGGGACGGCCAGCCGCGGGACCGGACCGCCTCGTCCAGGGTGGCGTGGCCGGCCGCGAGGTCGCCGGGCCCGTAGACGGCGTCCCCCAGTCTGTCGCGGACCAGCGCGTCGAACTCGGCCGGGCCGCGGCCCTTCTTGGCGTTGAAGCCGTCCTTCATCTCGACCTTGACGAGGATCGGACGGTGGCCGGGGTGCGCGTCGTGCCAGGCGCGGAGGTCGGCGAGGCAGCCGGCGAAGTCCTGGTTGCGGTCCTTGGTGCGCAGTTCGGCGGCGGTGCCGGCGCCCACGCAGTTGCTGTTGTTTCCCATCGGGTTGCTGTGCGAGACGCGCCAGGTGCCGCCCAGGCCGTTGGTCCACACGTCCACCTCGACGAGCGCGGCGCCGGAGTCCAACGCATCTGCGAAGTAGGGGTACTTGGCCTTCTCGTAGGCGTTGTGGACGCCGACGGCGGTGCTGGTGCCGTAGCCGGTGGAGGTCGTCGTGGCGGTCGTCTCGGCGCCTGCCGCGCCGGGCGCCGCGAGCATCGCCGCCGCCACGGCGACCGTTCCCGCACACCGCTTCCGGTTCATGTTCCCCGCTTCCCCTCGTGTCCTGCCTGGTCAGTCAGCAGCGTACGGGAGTTGACGGCGCGGCAGGAGGCGCGGAGCGGGCACCGGATCGGACGCGATACGGTCGGCGTCGCGAACCACCGAAACGAAAGGATGTACGGATGCAGAACCGGGGGAACGGCGGGACGGGGTCGGGCCGACTGTCATGGACGGCGGTGGCACTGACGGGGGTCGTCGCGCTCTACATCGCGCTGGTCGCCTTCGGCAACATCACCGACTTCGGGACCAATCAGGCTTATGTCCGCCATGTCCTGGCGATGGACACCACCTTCAAGGCCCCGGACCTGATGTGGCGGGCCATCACCTCGCACTCGGTGCAGGACGCCGCCTACGTGGGCATCATCGCCTGGGAGTCGGTGGCGGCACTTTTGCTGGTGGCGGCGACGGCGGTGGGGGTGCTGCGCCGGGGCTCCGGTGGCGCGGCGGCGCGGCGGCTGGCGACCACCGGGCTGCTGATGATGATGCTGCTGTTCGGCGCGGGGTTCTGGGCGATCGGCGGCGAGTGGTTCGCGATGTGGCAGTCGAAGGCGTGGAACGGGGTGGAGGCCGCGGTCCGCAACTTCCTGATGACCGGCGTGGTGTTGCTGGTGGTGCAGTTGTCGGGGAAGTCGGCGCCGGCGCCGACGGCCCGCTCGGGGAAGTCCGGGAAGTCGGGCAGGTGAGGCGGCGGGCGCGGGGGGGGGCCCCCCCCCCCCCCCGGGGGGGGGCGGGGGGGGGCCGGCCGCGGAGACCTCCACGATGTAGCCGCCGGCGGCGGGCAGGTCGCGCCCCCACGCCCCCGACA
>NZ_JBIVXW010000041.1:0-87139 GCF_044769405.1 Streptomyces sp. NPDC090442 | reverse complement strand
ACCTTGTACGTGACCTTGAGCACCGGCGAGTAGATCGAGTCGACCGGGATCCGGCCGATCTCCTGGCCGACCTGCTTGTTCTGGACGGCGGAGACATAGCCGCGACCGCGCTCGACGGTCAGCTCCAACTCCAGCTTGCCCTTGCCGTTCAGCGTGGCCAGGACCAGGTCGGGGTTGTGCACCTCGACACCGGCCGGCGGCGCGATGTCCGCGGCGGTGACCAGGCCGGGCCCCTGCTTGCGCAGGTACATCACGACCGGCTCGTCCTGCTCGGACGACACCACCAACTGCTTGATGTTGAGGATCAGGTCGGTGACGTCTTCCTTCACGCCGGGCACGGTGGTGAACTCGTGCAGCACGCCGTCGATGCGGATGGACGTGACCGCCGCACCCGGGATCGAGGAGAGCAGGGTCCGTCGCAGGGAGTTGCCCAGCGTGTAACCGAAGCCGGGCTCCAACGGTTCGATCACGAACCGGGAACGACATTCCTCCACGATCTCCTCGGTCAACGAGGGTCGCTGAGCGATCAGCATGAGGTATTGCCTCCAGTCTTCGCCACCCACAATTTGATGCCGTACCACCGGACGGCAACCCGATGTCGGTAGGACCTAGAGTACGGGCGATGCGGATCACTGGCCGCATGCCTCGCGCAGACTGTGGACGACACTGCGTCGACCGGCAGGTCGGCCTGGTAGTCGTCGTTGGTGAGCGCGTCGTCAAGCACAGCAATGTCCAGCGGACGAATGAGTTCACGCGTGCGGATGTTGACGACGGAGCCCACCCCCTGGAGTCGCGGCCGTAACGCATCGCTCAGCACCGTGGCGGCCGGTGGCACGGCCAGCCCCAGCCCTGTCGACGGCAGTGTGCCACTCGGACCGACGAAATGCCGTGGAAATGCGGCCGCCCGAACCCGGCAACGCCCTGGGCTGCAGCCCGTCCGCACGCTCCCGGGGACTCCGCACGTGACGCAGCGCCGCGCCGATCGCAACCCGGGCAGGGACCGGCGAGCCGGTGCGCTACTTGCGGGGTTCGGTGGGGGCGTGCGCGGGTCTCCGGAAGTCGGAGGACGGCGCGGGCCGGCGCAGCTCCCACGCGACGGTGGGCGGCGCGGCCGCGGCGAGGACGAGCAGGGGGATCCACGCGATGTGCGGCAGGTCCGTGAGGAAGACGACCAGGACGGTCATCGACACGGCGAAGCCGAGCATGCCGGGGAGATCGATCCGGGCGGCGAGTCGAGCCCGGCCTCCGAGGCCGATCCGACCGAACAGCACGCGGATCCTGCCCCGCACGGCGACGATTCACTGACCGACGCCGATCCCGACACCGCAAACGAGGCTGACCTGGCCGAGCAGGCGCGCGTCGGCACACTGGACGAAGACGATGACCGCCCACAGCCGGTCAGCGGCCACTGCTTCGCGCGGGACCGGCGCCCCGCCCGCCGTCCACCGTCAACTCCGCTCCCCCGCCCGCGGATCGGCCGTGCTCGCGGCCAAGCAAAAGAGCAGGCACCGCTCCACGTCCCGTGACGGGTGCGCATCGCCGGTGCGGCAGTAGGCTGAAACGGTGACTCCCCTACCGGAAGGCTCGTCGCCACGGATCGGCGAGGACGACCGCGATGCGGCCGTGCGGCGCCTGCAGCAGGCGTACACCGAACAGCTCATCTCCCATGAGGAGTTGGACGAACGCCTCGACCAGGTGCTCTCCGCCAGGACGCGCAGCGAGCTCGTGTCGGCCCTGGCTTCGCTCCCGGAGGAGGACCCGGGCACCGCGTCGGCGATCGGCGCCATCAGCGGACGGATCAAGCGGCGCGGCGCATGGCGGGTACCGCGGAACCTCAAGGTCGATTCCGCCTTCGGAAAGGTGCGTCTGGATCTGTCCCGGGCGATCATCGAGCATCCGGTCGTCGACATCGAGCTGCAACTCGGCACTGGTGGGGCCAGGATCACGGTGCCCCGCGACGCGGTCGTTGACGTCGAGGGTTTGCAGACCACGTGGAAGGACCTGCGCTACAAGGCCCCGCGGGATCAGCGACCCGGCGGGCCGCGGATCCGGATCTCCGGGGCCCTGGGGTTCGGACGGTTGGAGATCCGCCACGCGCGGCGTTGAGCTCTCTGAGGGGCCGCCGGGCTGCGCTCCCGCGCCTAGGGCGCTTCTGACGGATCTCCGCGGAGGCAGGAGCGGCGTCTGGTGCGTGCGATCGCAAGGCGCCGGGATGTCTTCATAGCGGAGCTATGGGGGCATTTCGGCAACGCCGCGGGGGCCCCCGCGCCCTTAAGGCGTGGGGGAGTGCGTGCCGGACGCCGCGACGCCGCGGAGATCCGTCAGAAGCGCCCTAAGGTCGAGGCATGCGCATCGTCTCCCTGTTGCCGGCGGCCACCGACATCGTGGCCGAACTCGGTCTGGCTGCCGACCTGGTGGGCCGCACCCATGAATGCGACTGGCCGCCGGAGGCCGTCGCCGGGGTTCCCGTCGTCACGGCCGCCGACTTCTCCGCGGACGACATGACCAGCCGGGAGATCTCCGACGCGGTGGGCGGCGCCTCCCACTCGGGTTCCTCGCTCTACGCCCTCGACGCCCAGGCCCTCGGCGCCCTCGCTCCGGAGGTGGTCCTCACACAGGACCTCTGCGAGGTGTGTGCGGTGTCGTACGGCAGCGTCTCCCGGGCCGTCCGGGTGCTGGAGGCCGACACCAAGGTACTGAGCCTGGAACCACGCACCCTGGGCGACGTGTTGGACTGTCTGGTCACCGTCGGCACGCTGTTGGGTGTTCCCGAGCGCGCCGAGCGGCGGCGGGAGGAACTGCGCGCGCGTCTGACGAAGGTGGAGCGACTGACCGCCGGCCGACCGCGACCGCGTGTGGTGGCCATCGAGTGGCTCGACCCGCTCTGGCCCGCGGGACACTGGGTGCCGGAGCAGATCACCTGCGCGGGCGGCTCGCCGCTGCTCGCGGCGCCGGGCGAGCACACCAGGCCGATGGAGTGGAGTGCGGTACGCGCCGCGCGCCCGGACGTCCTCCTCGTCTTGCCCTGCGGCTTCAGTCCCGAACGCACGTTGCGGGAGCGCGGTCTGCTCACCGAGCTGCCTGGCTGGGACGCGTTGCCCGCCGTGCGCGGGGATGCCGTCTGGGTGCTCGACGGTCCCGCCTACTTCAACCGGCCGGGCCCCAGGGTGGTCAGAGGTGCGGAGGTCCTGGCCCACGTGCTGCACTCCGTTGAGGCGGGTGCTCCCGTGACGGCGGGTGAGGCGATCCGTCTGTCCGCAGCCGGGACCGCCCGCTCCGGCACGTGAACCGACCCGACCGGCCCGTATCGTTGCCTTCCCGCTCGCAGCCCGCACCCCGAACCGAGGAGGACCGATGCCGCAGGAGCCGATGACGGCGGTCCTCCGCCGCGCCGCCGCCGTGGGACCGTTCTTCGCCGTGCGGACTGACGCCGGCACGCCGCGGGACCAGGGCTTCCTCCCGCTGTCGGAGCTGTATCCCGGGGGCTCCGTACCGGCGTTGCGCAACCGGGTGGAGGCGGTGGCCGCGCGGCTCGGTACGGCGGAGCGTCGGGTCGCGGCGTCCCTCGTCTACCAGGGGCTCGCCGGTCGCCTGTGGTCGATCGCCCTCGCACCGGCGGTGCTGGCGGGGCGTGTCCCCGATCTCGGCGGCGATGCCCTGTGGTGGCATCCGGAGCGGAGCACTCCGGACGAACTCTGGCTCCCCTCCCCGTCCGCGCTGCCGTCGGCCTCTGCGGAAGCCCGGGAGGAAGACCTGAAGGGGGGCTTGGGGGAAGGCGTGGCGGAGGAACTGGCGGGGCGGCTGCGGGGAGCCGTTCTGCACGGTCATCTGGTTCCGCTGCAACGGGCCGTCATCGCGGTGTCCCCGATCTCTTCCCCTCTGCTGTGGGGCAACGCGGCCTCGGCACTGGTCGGTACCCTCCGGGTGTTGATGGGCTGGTGCCGCCAGGAAGGCGACGGGGAGGCGGCGGAGCGGGCCGTGACGCTGACCGCATCCCTGCTGGATGATCCGCTGTTGCGCGACACGGGCACGCTGGATCCCGTCGGTCCCGGGTTCTCCCGACGGAGTTGTTGCCTGTACTACCGCGTTCCGGGCGGAGGATTGTGCGGAGACTGCGTGCTGCGGCGGAGCGTTCGGTAGGGCGGCGGCCCCCGCCGAGCCCGGCTCGTCGGCCCCCGCGCCGGCCCGCCCGCCAGCGGGTTGGACCGCCGGCGATAATCGACCGATGACCACCATCGAACGCCCCGTTCCGCCCCTGAACGTCGACGAGCGCACCACGCTCGAAGGTTGGCTCGACTTCCACCGCACGACGCTCGCCATGAAGTGCGAGGGTCTGGACGATGAGCAAGGCGCCGTCGCTTCGGTGCCGCCGTCCGGCTTTACTCTGACGGGCCTCGTCCAGCACATGGCGGAGGTGGAACGGAACTGGTTCCGACGGGTGTTCGCCGGCGAAGAGGCCCCGCCCCTCTACGACCCGCAGGCGGATCCGAACGGGCCCGACGGCGGCTTCGAGTTGGCCGAGGGCGCCACTTTGCGCGACGCTCTCGCCACCTGGCGTGCGGAAATCGCCCGCACCCGCGAGCTCTGCGCCGGCCGCGCCCTGACGGACACCGGTCGCTTCATGGGACAGGACGTCAACCTCCGCTGGACCTACGTCCACATGATCGAGGAGTACGCCCGCCACAACGGCCACGCCGACCTGCTCCGGGAGCGCATCGACGGCGCCACCGGGGTGTAGCTCCGATCAGACCGCGTTGCCAGGCACGCCGCCAGCGACCGGCTACGGGAGCCGGTCGACGGGGCGAAGGTCGTCTGGCGCGGCGCTGTCGTCGACGGCGTGAGCGAGACAGCCAAGTCCCGTCCTGTGGAGGTCAATGTGCAACTGTCCGACCTGCGGGTCTACTTGGCCGTCGCGCGCACTGGCGGCATCACCAGAGCCGCTCAGGAACTGCACACCGTGCAGTCGAACGTCAGCGCCCGGATCCATGCGTTGGAGAAGGAGCTCGGTGCTCCGCTGTTCCGTCGGCATGCTCGGGGCGTGGCGCTGACGAGCGTGGGCGAGCGGCTGCTGCCGTACGCGGAGCGCATCGTCAGACTGGTCGAGGAGGCGCGGCACGTCATCGGGGACGAGGCGGATCCCAGTGGGCCGTTGCGGATCGGGTCCATGGAGACCACGGCGAGCCTGCGGCTGCCCGGTGCCCTCGCCGCGTTCATCGAGGACTGCCCGCGCGTCGACCTGTCGCTGGCCACCGGGTCGACCGAGCGGCTCGTACGGGACGTGTTGGCGTACCGTCTCGACGGCGCGCTGGTCAGCGGGCCGGTGCGGCAGCCCGGCCTGGTGGAGACGCCGCTGTTCGAGGAGCGCCTGGTCCTGCTCACGGCCCCTCGGGCCACCGACCTGGACGCCGTGCTGACCGATCCCAAGATCCTTGTCTTTCGGACCGGTTGCTCCTATCGGCGGCGGTTGGAGAGTGTCCTGCGGGCGCGGGGCGCGGTTGGCGTTCGCTGTATGGAATTGGGGACGCTGGACGGCATCCTCGGCTGTGTCGGGGCGGGTATGGGAATCAGTCTGCTGCCCGCCTCCGTCGTCGAGCGGCACGCCGCCCGCGACCAGGTCCGGGTGCACGAGCTGCCGGAGGAGGAGGCGGGCGCGCAGACCGTCTTCGTCCGGCGCGCCGACGCGCCGCCCCTGCCCGCGCTGGCACGGTTCCTCACGCATGTGCAGGCGGTGGATCCGGGGCCGCCCGTCCTGCGCGCGGTCGGGAGCCCGCAGCAGCGGGTGGTGCGCCGGCCCGATTCCCGTTGAGCACAGGAGAGTTCACTTCGGGCGATGGCTCCCATCACCAGCAATCGTTGGATCTGAAGTCCCGGCGAACCTACTGTCCCTCTTGACGCCGCATCGCCCGCCGCGCGGCCAACGGGCCGCCGCCCGACCAAAGGGGATTTCGCCTTGCTGACGACGCGCTTCACCAACGCCCTCGGAATCGAGCACCCGGTGGTGCTCGCCCCCATGGACTTCGTCGCCGGGGCCCGGCTCGCCGTGGCGGTGTCCGCCGCGGGCGGGCTCGGCCTCCTCGGCGGCGGCTACGGCGACGAGCGGTGGTTGGAGGACCAGTTCGCCGCCGCGGCCGGCACCCGGGTGGGGTGCGGCTTCATCACCTGGAGCCTGGCCCGCCGTCCCGGACTCCTCGACGTCGCCCTGGAACACCGACCCGCCGCCATGATGCTGTCGTTCGGCGACCCGGCGCCGTTCGCCGACCGGATCCGCGCCGCCGGCGTGCCACTGGTCTGCCAGGTCCACACGCTCGACCAGGCCCGGCAGGTCCTCGATGCCGGCGCGGATGTCGTCGTCGCGCAGGGCGGCGAGGCCGGCGGGCACGGCGTGGGCACGCGCTCGACGTTCACCCTCGTACCCGATGTCGCGGACCTGATCGCCGACCGCTCCCCCGACACACTGCTGTTGGGCGCCGGTGGCGTGGTGGACGGCCGCGGGCTCGCCGCCGCGCTCGCCCTCGGCGCGGACGGCGTCCTGGTCGGAACCCGGTTCTGGGCGACGGAGGAGGCGGTGGTCTCCGATGGCGCCCAGGCCCGCGCGTTGGCGGCCGGCGGCGACGACACCGTGCGCACCAGGGTCTACGACATCGTGCGGCAGTACGACTGGCCGGCCGAGTACGACGGGCGCCTGTTGCGCAACCAGTTCATCGACCGGTGGCACGGCCGGGAGTCCGCGCTCGACGCTCATCTTGCCGAGGCCGCCGCGGAGTTCAGGTCCGGCGTCTCGCAGGAGGACTACGACATCGCGGGGGTGATCGTCGGCGAGGGGGTGGGCCGGGTCGGGGAAATCCTGCCCGCGGGAGAGGTGGTGCGCCGGATGACGCGGGATGCCGCCGCCCGGCTGGGCCGCTAGGCCCACGGGCCGCGCGGTCACTGCGTCCGCACCGCCCCACGCCCCGGACCGGATGCCTACGGATACGCACGCGACTGTCAGGGAGCCTGGCGGTCTCGCCGCAACGGGTGCCCGGAGCCGCGCTACTGTGCCCGGGTGAGTCTTTACGTCGTCATAGGATTCGGGCCCGCGGGGGCGGCCACGGCGCGGCTGTTGGTCGAACGGGGTCACAAGGTACGGGTCATCACCGCGTCGGGCCGGGCCGCCGAGCCAGGCATCGAGCACCTCGCGTTGGACGCGTCGGAGCCTGAGCGGCTCGCCGAGGCCGTGCGGGGCGCCGCCGCGGTCTTCGGTTGTGCCGCGCCTCCTCTGCCCCGTTGGGCGAGTGACTGGCCGCCGCTGGCCTCGGCGTTGTGCGCGGCGGCCGAGGCGACCGGGGCCGTTCTGGTCATGTTGGGCAACCTCTACGGCTACGGCCCGGTGGACCGGCCCCTGACGGAGGAGCTGCCGCTGGCCGCGACCGGCCCCAAGGGGCGGGTGCGCGCGGCCGTTTGGGAGCAGGCGCGGGCGCTGCACGAGCAGGGCCGGATCAAGGCGGTCGAGGTGCGGGCCTCGGACTTCTTCGGGCCCGGGGTGACCGACGGCGGGCACCTGGCCGCGCGGGTCATGCCACGCCTGCTGCGCGGCAGGCCGGTCTCCACGTTGGGGGATCCGAACGCCCCGCACGGCTGGACCTATCTCCCCGACGTGGCGCGGGCGTTGGTCGAGATCGCGGGCGAGGAGCGGGCGTGGGGGCGTGCCTGGCACGTCCCCACGGCGCCCGCGCTGTCCGTCCGGGAGATGGTCGACCGCCTCGCGGCCCGCGCGGAGACGGGCCCGGTCGCGGTGCGCCCGCTGTCCCCGGCCGTGTTGGGCCTGGTGGGCGTGTTCTCCCCGCTGATCCGCGAACTCAAGGAAACCCGCTACCAGTTCGACCGCCCGTTCGTGGTGGACGCCAGCGCCTACGAGGCGGAGTTCACGGTCCGCGCCACCCCCTTCGACGAGCAGATCCGGGCAACGGTGGACTGGTGGCGCGCCCGCGTGGCTGCCGCAACCACCTGATCGCCCACGCGCTGGCCCAGGCGGCGGGCACCGCCTGGGCCTGTTCGCCGTCCCCGGCCGGCAGGCAATGCTCGCTCAGGCTTGCCCGGTCTCGAAGCGGGAGATCTTGTCGCCGGCGACCGTGAAGCGCCATGCGGTCCGCATGGCGCCCCAGCGGTCGTTGGTGTAGTTGGCCACCAGGGCGGTGCCGCCGTCCGCCACGGATTCGACGTCCATCCGGCCGTTGCTGCCGAATGCCTCGCTCTGGAGCCAGTTGCGCAGGTCGCGGTCGGTGCCGTCGTCGCTCATGGTCGCGTCCGGTGTGAGCAGGTCGAAGAGGCCGTTGCTGTCACCGGTGTTGAGCGCATCGACGAACTTCGCGACGACCGGGTCCAAGTCGTTGAGGGGCATGATGCCGTGCCTCCAAGGGTGCGGAAATTGGCGCCCTCCTTAACGAACGCCTGACCGCGAGGTCACCCGGCGTCGCCCTATTCGGTGGCGTCACCGAAAGTGGATACCTTCGTCTGAAAAGTGATAAGCCGCCGCCCCCCGACCCCTCGGCCGACTACCGTACGGATACGTCCTGCTGCCCAGTGCAGTCATCCGAGGAGGAATCCGTGTCTTCGCTCTACGACCCCCAACACGCTCCCGTCGGCGATGTGGGCACGGCACTCATGATGATCGACTCTCGACTGAAGAGCATCCACGACGGCAAGACCGGGACCGATCCCGAGCAGCAGGAGCTGATCGACCAGTTCACCGCGTCGCTGGGCCCCCAGGGGGCCCATGACGTGTTGGACGGCGCGTGCACGCTCATCTACGTGTTCATGACGTGGCTGCAAAAGGCACACCAGGACCACGACAAGGACGTCATCGAGTACGTGGTGCCCAGCCTCGTGGCCACGATGCGCATGATGCCCAAGAGCGTCCGCCCGGAGGCCATTCCCACCATGGCGGGCCTGGTCATCGCGGCGGGCACCGGTCTGAGCCCCAACCTGTGGCGCAGTCAGTACGGTCACTGGACCGAGGCGGAGATGACTCCCCTGGAAGTCACCGCCTTCCTGCTCGCGGAGCACATCAACCGCATCACCGACGACCCCGACTTCGCCACCCGCATGGTCACCGAGGCACTGTCCAGTGCGGACGAAGCGGACGAAGACGAAGACTGACGCAGGGTTCAGGACGCCTGCCGGCGCGGGGTTCAGATGGTCAGCTCTGTCTGGGCCGGGGGCGTCGCCTTCGTGGGGACGGGGGTGTGGCGGATGTACCACTCGGTGGCCAGCAGTTGTTCCCGGTCGGACGGGGGCAGGGCGGCGAGCCGACCCGGCAGGGCACCGCGCGCCACCTCGGAGCGGTGGGCCAGGACGGCACCGATCTTCTGTTCCGTCCACGGGCGGACGTCGACGGTCGCGCTGATCCACTCGTCCGGGACGCTGAGCGTCGGTCGGCCCTCCCGGACCAGGCGGGGGCCCAACGCCCGTGCGGCAGAGTGCGGATGGGTGGCCAGATAGAGGGCGCTCGGTCGCCAGGGGGCGCCGGCCTCCGGGTAGAGCCGGTCCAACCCGGCGGCGTGCACGGCCAGTACGGCCACCCGGTGGGTGTGGACGTGGTCCGGGTGGCCGGTCATTCCCCCGTAGGCGTCGTGGGTGACGACGATTTCCGGGCGGAACTCCCGGATGTGCCCGACCAGTCGGCGCACCACCTCGTCGAGCGGGGCGTCGCAGAAGCGGGGGCTGTTCGGGGCGGATGCGGGCACCTTCGCGTCGGCGTAGCCGAGCAGTCGGGGTGCGCCGGCGCCCAGGATGCGCAGCGCATCGGCCAGTTCCGCGGCACGCCGACTGCCTTCCGTCCAGGTCGCGGTGACGACCGCGGTGCGGGCTCCGCCGGCCGCGTGGCGGGCCAGCACACCGCCCGCCGACAGGGACTCGTCGTCCGGGTGCGCGAAGACCGCCAGGAGGCTGGGAGGACGCATGGCCGGATCAGCTCCCTCTTTCTGCTGCTCGACCTGCGAATCAGGTTGACCTTGGGGCAGGTTGACCTTCGGACCAGGCCAAGCTGTGGGCCTGGTCAGGCTACCTCCCCTCCCCTCGGGCGATCGTTGTGAACGCTGTCCATGCCCGATGCGGATGGTGATTCCCGGGTGGGGGAGCCACAATTGGGGTGGACGGGATCGATGGCGCCGGACGGCTCGGGGACGGTACCGGCGGGGTGTGCGGATGGCGCGGACGGTCGTCGCGGGGACTGTGAGGGGAGCGGGGCGTTCCCGAACCCGCTCCCGTCTCCCTGAGGGAGGGACAGCCGCATGACTGCCGAAGCAGCCGCCCGGCGCATTCTGGCGCAGGTGCAACGGGTCGAGAGCGATGCCGAAGCCCTGCGGTGGTTCCTCGGTCCGGAGGCGGCTACGGCCGTCGACGCCGTGCGGGCCGATGCGGTGTTACCGGACGGCTCGGTCCGGGCGTTGGCGGTCTTCGCGCTGGCCTACGCCGACTGGTGCCGCTTTCTCGCGGGTGGCGGGCGGGATCGGGCGGCGCTCGGCTCGGCCGTGGTGTCCTTCGCGGGGCTGGGCACGCCCGAGCACGCGCCCCCGGCGCTGCATCCGCTCCTGGACGCGCTCGCCGGCCGGCCCGTGGATGCCGACCCGCTCCTGGCGTACGAGGCCGGTGTCGGGGCCCTGATGGTGCATGAACAGGGCCGGCACCCCATGGCGTTGCAGGTGGCCGAGACGCTGTTGCGGCAGGCCGTCGCCGGTTTTCCGGCCGGGAGCGCCGAGCAGGGCACCTGCCTGTCGGACCTCGGGCTGGCGCTTGTGCACTCCTTCCGGGCGGGTGCCGGGCGGGAGGTGCTGGCCGAGGGCATCGAGCGGAGCCGGGCGGCGGTGGCGGCGGCTCCCGTCGAAGGGGCCGAACAGGCCCGTAGGCACGGCAACTTGGGGTTCGGGCTCCGGTTCCTGGCCACTGCCGCCCATGACCGGGAGGCGGCGCGGGAGAGCGTGACGGAATTGCGGACGGCGGTGCGGCTGAGCACTCCGCAGGACCCGCACGGCCTGTTGCACCGCGCCGCGCTGGGGTCGACGCTGTCCACCACCGCGCCGATCCTCGACGACCCGTCCGTGCTGCCGGAGGCGGTCGCACTGCTGCGGGAGGCGGTCGCCACGGCGGAGCCGAACCCTTCCGCCGCCGTCCTGGCCGATCTCGGCATGGCGTTGATCATGCGCGCCATGGAGGGCGGCGACGACGCGGCCCTGTACGACGAGGGCATCACCGTCTGCCGCCGGGCCGCGGACGCGGCGCCGAACCCGGTCGAGCGCGCCGCGTACCTCACCAACCTCGGCCTGGCCCTCAGGGGGCGGGCCGTCCGCACCGACGGCACCGATGTGCTGGCCGACGCGTACGCGGCCGCCCGCGATGCCGTCGAGGCCGCGCCGCCGGGCCATCCGGTGTACGCCCAGGCGTGCTTCGTGCTCTCCGGTGTGCTGCGTTCCCGCAACGTGACCAGCGGTCGGCTCGCCGAGTTGGACGAGGCCGCGGAGCTGGCGCGGCGGGCGTTCGAGGCCACGGCGGAGCAGGACGTGCGCCAACGAGTGCTGCGTGGCGCGGAGTTGGCGGACCTGATGCGGTTGCGGGCGCTCGCGGGTGGTGTGCCCGGCGGGGTTGCCGACCTCGCCGGGCCGATCGCGCTGCTGCGCGGCCTCGCCGGGGAGGTCCCTGGGCATCCGGAGGAGCGGGCCGAGGTCCTGCTCCAGCTCGGCCGGTGCCTGAGGACCACCGGCCGCAACGGCGGTGCGGTGACGGACGGCTGGAGCACGGTCACCCCGGGCTCCGGCGCTGGCTCCGACCTGGACGAGGCGATCGACTGCTTCCGCGCCTGTCTGACCCTGCCGTCGCCGGGCAGCGGCTTCGAGGCCGCGGTGCGCTTCGACCTGGGGGCGACCCTCGCCAGCCGCGCCGCTCTTGGCGACGCGGCCGCCTGGCAGGAGGGGGCCGACGAGATGCACCGGGGCGTCGCCCTGCTCCCGGAGGGCGATCTGCGCCGCTCGGAGTTCCTCTCCGACCTCGGCGGCATCCACCTCGGGCGGGCCGTCGCCACCGGCACCCCGCGGCTCTACGAGGAGGGGGTGCGCCTGCTGCGCGCGGCGCTGGCCTGCGCGCCCCGCACCAGCCCGTCCGAACGGGCCGTGCGGCACTCGAACCTCGGCGCCGCCCTGGCCACGCTCGGCCGGCGCGACGGGGACGTGGAACTGCTGGCCGAGGCGGTGCGGGCGCATCGCGCGGCCGTCGAACTCACCCCGCCGGACGACCACTTCCGGGTGCACCGGATGGGCAACCTCGGCGATGCGCTGCAACACGTGGCGGAGGTCCGCTCGGACCGGTCCCTGCTGGCGGAGGCCGTCACCGTGCTGCGCGATGCGGTGGTGGCGGCCGGCCCGGGCACGCCCGGTGGGGCCGACACCCTCACCCGTCTCGGGCACGCCCTGCGTTCCCTGGCCCGCTTCACCGGGGAGGCCGGTCCGTTGCGGGAGGCCGTCCAGCGGCACCGGGAGGCGTGCGCGGTGCCGCCCGGGCCGCCGGCTCCCAGGGCGTTGACGGGCCTCGCCAACGGGCTGGTGGAGCTGTTCCGGCACACCCACGACGAGCGGGACCGCGAGGAGGCGTTGGGGCACTATGCCGCCGCCCTCGCCGCCACTCCCGAGGCGTCCGACGAGCGCTGCCTCGTCCTCACGAGTTTCGGGCACGCCGCGTGGGGCCGTGCGGCCGCCACCGGCGACGAGGCGCTGATGGACACGGCCGTCGACCGGCTCCGTGAGGCGGCCGCCACGGTGCCCGCGGGCCATGCGTCACACGGCAACGTGCTGACCAATCTGGGCGCCGTTCTGGCCCAGCGCGCTCAGCTCACCGGCGACCGCACCTGGCAGGCGGAGGCCGTGGCGGTGCTGCGGCGGGCCGTGGACGAGGGTCCGCCGGACGCCTTCGACCGGGCGGGGCTGTTGAACAACCTCGCCGAGGCGCTGCGCGGTTGGTACGAGATCACCGGCGACGCGGCCGCGGCCGACGAGGCGGCCGAGCTGTTGCGCCGGGCGCGGGTGCGGGAGCACGGCGAGCGGTCCGGCCCGCAGTTCGCCGCGCTCAACCTGGGCCTGCTGCTGCAGAGTCGGGCCCTCGCCGGGGAGGGCCCCGGCGGACCGACGATCGCCGAGGCCCAACGCGCCCTCGACGAGGCGGTGTCCGGGTTCGGTGCGGACCATCCCTGGCGCGCGTTCGCCCTGGTCAATCTGGCCGCGACCCATCTGCTCGGCGCCCAGGCCGCCGAGGACGGTGCCGATCCCGCGGTGGCGCGCATGCTCCACCGGGCGGTCACCGCGGCCCGGGAGGCCCTCGGCGGGCTCTCCGAGGGCCACCCCGATCAGGCCCGCGCCCAGTGGATCCTGGCGGCCGCGCAGGAGCGGCTGGCCTTCGTCGGTGCGGACGTCGATCTGGCCGAGGCGGTCCGCCTCGCGCGGGAGTCGGCGCGGAATCCGGCCTCCCCGCTGACCGTCCGGCTGTTGGCGGCCCGTACGTGGGGCCAGGCCGCCGCGCACGCGGGCGCGGACGCCGAGGCGCTCGACGGCCACGCGTACGCCGTGGAGTTGCTGCCGCGCCTGGCGCCGCGCAGCCTCGCCCGCGCCGATCAGGAGGAGCGGTTGCGCGCCAGTGCGGGCCTGGCCGGCGATGCCGCGGCGCTCGCCCTGCGCGCCGGCGACCCCGGCCGGGCCCTGACGCTGCTGGAGCAGGGCCGGGGTGTGCTGCTGGCCCAGGGGGTGGAGGACCGCGCGGACGCCTCGCGGTTGCGGGCCGTCGCGCCCGCGCTCGCGGCCGAGTTCGAGGAGCTCCGCGAGCGGCTGAGCACGCCCGCCGCGCGCCCGCCGGCGCTGCTCGGCCCCTCCGGGCCACCCGCCGTCCCATCCGCCGCGCCGCCGGTCGGGGGCGCGACCGAGAACCGGCACGCCCTGGCCCGCCGCTGGGACGAACTCCTCGCCGAGATCCGGGCGTTGCCAAACTTCGCGGACTTCCTCCGTCCGCCGGCGCTGACCGAGCTGCTCACCGCGGCCGCCGGCGGCCCGGTCGTGATCCTCAACGTCAGCGCCTACCGCTCCGACGCCCTCCTCCTGACCCCCGACGCCGGCATCGAGGTGCTGCCCCTGCCCGGCCTCACACCGGACGCCGTGCTGACCCGGGCCACGGACTTCGTCCAGGGCGTCGACGCGGCGTACGGGGAGCAGGGGGTGCCGCGGGCGGTGGCCGCGATGCGCACCCTCACCGGGGTCCTGGCATGGCTGTGGGACACCGTCGCCGCCCCCGTGCTCGACCGGCTCGGCCTGCGGACCGTACCGGGCGACGGCGAGCCGTGGCCCCGGGTGTGGTGGTGCCCCACGGGCTGGTTGTCCTTCCTGCCGCTGCACGCCGCCGGGCGCGGCGCGCCGGACTCCGGCACCTGGGTCGTGGACCGCGTCGTCTCCTCGTACACGCCCACGGTGCGCGCCCTCCTCCGGGCGCGCGGCCGTCTGGGCCGCGGTGCCCGACAGCGCCCGGCCCCGCTGGTCGTCGCCCTCGCCGACACGCCGGGCGCCCCGCCGTTGCCCGGCGCCTCGGACGAGGCCGCCCTGCTGGCCGAACTGTTCCCCGACGGGCGGCTGTTGGCCGGCGACGCCGCCACCGTCTCGGCCGTTGCCGAGGCACTGCCCGCGCACCCCTGGGTGCACTTCAGTTGCCACGGCGTCAGCGACCTGCTCAGCCCGTCGGAGAGCGGGCTGGTCCTGCACGACGGCAGGTTGACCGCGCAGCAGGCCGCCGCCCAGCGCCCGGGCAGTCCGGAGTTGGCCGTGCTGTCCGCCTGCTCCACCTCCCAGGGCGGCATCATGCTGCCCGACGAGGCGGTGCAGTTGGCGTCGTCCTTCCAACTGGCCGGCTACCCGCATGTGATCGGCACCCTGTGGACCGTCTCCGACACCCTGGCGACCGGCCTCACCGAGGAGTTCTACGCGGCGCTGGCCGAGGACGTGGCCCGACTGCGCCCGCTGGATCCGGCCCTGGCCCTGCACCACCCGGTGCGATCGCTGCGCGACCGCTTCGCGCAGGCGCCGCACCTCTGGGCCGCGCACATCCACACCGGAGCCTGACGCGCCACGCACCCCACACTCAGGGCGCGTCCACTTCCCCGCCTCCCGGTCCGGTCGCCGAGGTGTCCCCCATGGCCGTCCCCGAGGACCCCTGCGGCGGCTCCTCGGGCTCGCTCACCCCGTCCGTGGGCCGATAGGTCCGGCGGGCCGAGAACTGTCTGACCAGGTCCTCCAGCGCCGCGTCATCATTCCTGTCGCTCCCGCTGCTCCCGTTGCTCTCCTTGCTCCCGTTGTTCCCGCTCTCCCGACGCTCCGCCATCGCCATCTCCCTCCCTCTCCCCCACCGCCGGCGGCAGCAGGACTTCCAGCACTTCGACATCGGCGGCCCGTACGTAGACCCCGCCCGTGGCGGGTATCCGCCCGAGGAACCTCCCGTCGGCCCCCATCCGGTACTGCGCCTGCAAGTAGAGGTCGCCCGACTGGGGATAGGCCGACACCGCCGACCGCGAACCCAGCCAACCCCCCACCCACAGCCCGCTCTTGAGCCGCACCCGCACGAAGCAGGACCCGCGGTCGTGGAACAGCGCGTCCCAGGCGGTCGGCGTGGGGTCGTACGTGGCGACCGCGCGCCGGCTCCGCCAGGCACTCTCCGCCCAGGCCGCGGCGGACGGCACGGCGACGATCAACAACAGCGCGGCTGTCCCCGCCCGCCGAGGATGCGCCAACACCCCCGCAACGGGCCCGTGCCCGCCCCCGGCCAACACGTCGACCAGCCACGGTCCGATCGTCAGGGCGTACAGAGCATCAAGCAGCGCGCCCACGGCAACGGCGCGCACCAATCGATTCTGCGGCTCCTGCTCGGCGGCCACACTGCCCAGCAGCCGCTCCCGCACGGCCTGATAGAAGACCCCCGGCAACACCAGCACCAACAGGGTCGTCAGCTGTGCCACCGTCCCCGGAACCATCGGACCCCCGCCCTGGCGTCATCCGCCCCGCTGCACCCGCCTATTGCTCCCAGCATGACGCACACCACTGACACCCGTCATGGCGGACGGGTGAACTGCCCTGACACGTTGACGACTTCCGCACGTCGTCGGCGGGCGGCACGGCAACCACGGGGCTGCCGCCCCGGCCGTCCCGACGCCTGGCCGACTTCGGTGACACCGAGGTCGGCTCCCGCACGATCGGCGCCCTCCGGCTGCCTGACGCGGACGGAAGGAGGCGTATCTTCCCGACGGACCGATCGACAGGTCATCGAGCAAGGCCGACGTTGCCGGGTCGGCCGGAAAGGCACACGCCGGATGCTCCAAGTCCGTCGCAGCACAAACCCACTCGACGCCCAGGCCATCAGCACAAGGCGGCTGGACCTGCTGCCGCTGCGCGTTGGGCACGCCGAGGAGATGGCCACCGTACTTTCCGATCCGGCCCTGCACACCTTCGTCGGCGGCATGCCCGACACCCCGCACACCCTGCGCTCGCGCTACCAGCGCATCACCGCAGGCTCGCCCGACCCGGCCGTCTCGTGGCTGAACTGGGTGATCCGGCTCCGCGCTGAGTCCTGCCTGACAGGCACCGTGCAGGCCACGGTCGGCCCCTCCGGCCCAGGCGCCGTCGCCGAGATCGCCTGGGTGGTGGGGAGTCCGTGGCAGGGAAGAGGCATCGCCACCGAAGCAGCTCAGGGACTCGTCGGATGGCTCGACCGGCAGCCGGTGCACACCGTCATCGCCCACATCCACCCCGAACATCGGGCATCCGCTGCCGTCGCCACTGTCGCCGGGCTCACCCCCACCGACGAATGGCGCGAAGGCGAGATCCGATGGCACCGGAACACCAGACGGAGTCGTCAAGACAACCCGTAGGGCAGGCGGAACGAAACGCGCTTCTCGCGCGCACCTCCTCCAATCCCCCAGTACTGACGGTCACCACGACCGATGACATCACCGACCCGAGACGAGCTCGGCCAAGTGCTGCAGGGAGTTGGTGAGATGCTCAGGGTCGAAGGGCGGGAACTGGATGCGCTCCCGGACGGGCGGCGGCACCGCAGACCAGTCGTAGGTGAGCGTGACCTCGGTCTCTGAGGGACCGAGCGGCGCGAGGTCGTAACGCCAGAACCAGCCGGCGAACTCCAGGCGACCGTCCTCCTTCTCCTGACCCGTCAACCAGCTGATGGCACGCGGCGGGTCGAGCACCTGGACCTTGTTGGCCACCTGGTAGTCGCCATCGGGATGCTTGGCGTGGTGCATGTCCATCCGGAAGACCTGCCCTGCTTCGGTCAACGGCGCCCGGTCGGCGGGTTCCTGGATCCAGCCGGTGCCGTCGATCGCGGCGTGGGTCGTCGGGTCCGCCAGCACCGCGAACACCTTCGCGGCGGGCGCGGCGACAATCAGAGTGGCGCTGAGGTTCTCCTGGTCCACGGTGGGCACGCTCCTTCTCGTCTCATCTGGGACTCCTGCGGGCGCGGAACCGTCGGATCCCCCGCTCCGGCGACAACCTCCCGGCCACGCCCGCCTGTTGATCCCCAGCATGACGCACACCACTGACAACCGCGGTGGCGGCCGACGAGCCGCCCGGGCCTCCGGCCCGGCGCACCGTGCGGCGACGCGGCCGTGCGCCGGGCGACTCGGGCGGGCGGTTAGTGGGGGTAGGCGTCGGTGATGCAGGTGTCGGAGTCGCGGACGGCCCACTCCAACACCTTGGTGCCGTCGATCCGTTCCAGGACGAAGGTGTCGTCCCGGTACCAGATGGCCTCGCTCATCCGCTTGCCGGACGGGTAGCTGCGGGAGACGGTCTCGGTGCGCTGAGTGGATTCCGAGGTGCTGGAGCTGGTGGTGACCTGAAGTTGGTGGCTGACGGTCGCGCTCAGCGAGGCGGTGAAGCCGTGGAAGCTGAAGCCGGCATTGGCGGTGACCGAGATGCCCGTGGTCGACTTCACCTCGCTGGCGTTGGTGGTGGTCAGACCGACCTTGATCTCCTGGGACTTGGTGTACGTCGAGGCGCCGCTGTGCTCGTAGTAGTAGACCAACTTCCAGGAGCCGTACCGCTTGAGGAGGTAGTAGGGCGAGCGCCGGGCCCGCTCCTCTCGGCTCATGCCGGGGTCGTCGACCATGGGGAACGGCAGGGCCACCTGGCCGATCAGGACGCGGTCGGTCGTCGACTTGGTGGGCCGACGGAAGTCGGTGAGACGGATGATGTCGCCGATGTCGTCGGGGTCGGTGTCGACCTGGTCGAGATCGAGGATGGTCTTGTTCTCGTCCTCGACCTCCAGGTCCCACACCTGGCAGGCGGCCGGGTTGTCCTGAAGGTAGTACTGGTCGGCCTTGGCTCCGCTGTCGCTGTTGTTGCCGGCGAGGTTCACATACAGGCC
Source organism: Streptomyces sp. NPDC090442 (assembly GCF_044769405.1). Classification (NCBI taxonomy): domain Bacteria; kingdom Bacillati; phylum Actinomycetota; class Actinomycetes; order Kitasatosporales; family Streptomycetaceae; genus Streptomyces; species Streptomyces sp. NPDC090442. Next base: position 68,716 of record NZ_JBIVXW010000041.1, on the reverse strand, counting down.
GCTGCGCTTGTTGACGATGTGGTAGCCGCCTCCGGGCGCGTCACGGAGCATCCAGGACTGGGCTCCCAGGCGGTCCGCCTGGAGGGGGTACTGCTCGATCCTCTTGGACGGGTCGGTGCTGTTGTCCCGGACGCTGACGACCTGACCGCTGTTCTTGTTGGCCAGGAGGACGCTGCCCTGGTCCAAGGGGAACAGATGCCAGGTCTGGCTGGCCCGGTAGTTGTTCGTTTGGAGCGTCCAGGTATCCAGGTCGGCTCCTTGGTTGGTGCCGTTGCCCGCGACGTTCAGCACCAGCCCGGAGCGCCTGTTCCTGATCACATAGCTGCGGCCGGCCGTGAAACCCATCAGGTACCTCCTCGTTTCGCCCTCCCGCCCGACGGAACGCGCCGGGCGCAGCCAATCACTCCCCTGCTCACCCGCACCACAAAGAGCTAAATCGCGCCAATCGCAAAATTGAACACATATAGGGTGCGACTGTCTGGATTCGAACCGGAGAGCCTCCACCGGGGCTGGATGGCTCGGGCATCGCCTCCACTGCGTCGTCCACGGGCTCCGCGGCCGACTCCAACTCCGCAGGTTGCGGTGCCACCACGGTGAACGAGCGGTCAGGGACCGTGGCCCGCTTCCGGGTGTTCTCCGCGCTCCGGCGCGACGGTCCGGGAGTCCTGATGACTGGCGCGGGCCGGTCGGCCGACACCCACGCCCACGCCGGGCACCGTTCCCCCGTCCCGTCGCCGGACGAGTCCGCGACGTCGTTCAGGGCCTGCGGCCGTGGAAGGTGCGGCGCAGGTCGTTGACCCAGGCGTCGGGGTTCTCCCAGGGGATGAAGTGGCCACCGTGGTCGTGGGCGTTGACGTTGACGTGGTTGAACCAAGCGGCCTGCGGGCCGGTCCTGAACGCCCGCACGCGGTCGTCGGCGGTGTGGATGCCGGGCGGGTTCTCGTATGTGACGAAGGTGAGGCCGACCGGGGCCTGCACGACCGGGGCGCGGTCGTGGGCGGGGGTCCAGGGGTAGCGGTTGGCGTTGGCGTAGTAACGCATCGACGTGGCGATGGAGTTGTTCACCCAGTAGATCGTGGCGTGGGTGAGCAGGTCGTCCCTGGTGAAGACGGACTCGATGTCGCCGCCGTGGTCGCTCCAGGCGTTCCAGCGCTCCAGCAGCCAGGCGAGCAGCCCGGCGGGTGAGTCGCTCAACGCGTGGGCCAGGGTGGCGCCGTCGAGCATGTGCACGGCGAGGTGGGACGCCGAGCGGTGGTCCATCTCGATGATGCGGGCGCGGACGTCGGCGGGCTGGTCGTCGGTGAGGGGCCGTTTCTGGGCGAGGTCCCAGGCGCGGGGGCCGTTGAAGAAGTCGAGCGGCAGCCCGGAGCCGATGTGGATGCCGTACAGCTCGTCGGCGTACTTGTGGCCGAGCTGGCTGGAGACGATCCCGCCGATGTCGCAGCCCCCGGCGGCGTACTTCTCGTATCCCAGGGTCTCGGTCATCAGGGTGTGCCAAAGGTCGGACACCTTCCAGAAGTTGACGTCCGGGAAGCCGGTGAGCGGGCCGGGGAATCCGAAGCCGGGCAGGGACGGCACGATGACGTCGAACGCGTCGGCGGGGTCACCGCCGAACGCGGCCGGGTCGGCGAGCGGGTCGATCACCTTCGACCAGTGCCAGAACGTCCAGGGCCAGCCGTGGGTGAGGATCAGCGGGATCGGGCGGGGACCGTGACCGGGCTTGCGTAGGAAGTGCACCGGGACGCCGGCGACGGTCACCTGGTAGTGCTCGTAGGCGTTGATGGCGGACTCGGCCCCGCGCCAGTCGTAGCCGTCCCGCCAGTAGGCGACCAGCTCGCGAAGATAGCTGTTCGGGACGCCGTAGGACCAGTCCTCGTTCCCCTCGTCCAGCGGCGGACGGGTCAGCGCGAGGCGTGCGCGCAGGTCGTCGAGGACCTCGTCGGCCACATGGATGGGGGTGGGCTCCAGGGGGGAGGGGAAAGCGCGCGGGGTGGTCATGGCGTGGCGTGGTTCCTTACTGGACGGGGGGAAGTGGTGCCGTTGGCCTGCTGAAGGGGACAACTCCCGCCTCAGCGCCCTGAATTCCGACGTGGAGCTGATCGCGTTCACGCGATGCTACGTCGATACGTGGCTACGCCGACCGTGCCCCGTGCGTCCTTGAGGACGACGTAGCCCCGTTACGCCCCGTCAGGGCGCCATCGGCTTCGACCTGTTCAGTGGTGGTTCGGGCGCGCGAAGTGCGCGGTGCGTGCCGGTCCGGCGTAGCGCAGCAGTGCGCCCAGCCCGTCGTTCAGGGCGAGTTGGTGCTGCGGTACCACCACGAGGTTCGCGCCGGTGCGTACCGCGGCCCGGATCACGGCGGCGCGTGCGGGCCCGGCGTGGAAGCCGAGCGCGCCGTAGGGCTCCCGGGCGGCCTCGGGCAGGTCGCTCGGCGTCGCCCCAGCGTCGGCCTGGGCTTGTGCCGGGAAGCTCATGGGCTCGTTGACCAGTAGGGCGCCGACTTGGGAGCGCCGTAGGGCGGTCACGACGTCGGTCAGGCCCTCGACGGCGCCGTGTCCGCTGGTCCGCCGGGCCAGGAACAGGTCGAGCCGGGCCAGGTCCGCGGAGCGCAGCTTCCCCTGGAACACCTCGGCCAGTGCCGTCTCCATCAGTGCCCTACCGGGCGGGGCCGGATATCCGTCGCCGTCGGTGGTGACCAGGCGCCGGCGCCACCGTTCGGCCAGCCGGTCGGCCAGCACGTTACGGGCCCAGGGGATGCCGCCGAGCACGATCGCCTCGGCGTCGCCGCGCCTGGCCAGTTCGGCGATGCGGTCGGCGATGGGCCGGGCCCCGTCCAGCCAGCCGACGGCCGGTCCGCGCATACGGTGGCAGTCTCCGGGCGCGACGGCGCTGCTCGGCCACGCTCCGGCCTGGAACACCACTTCCAGCCGGTCCGGGGGCTCGTCCTGCGGGCCCGGCAGGCTGTGCACGGTGGCGGCCACGTACCGGATGTCCGGAGCACACTGCAGCGCCAACGGCATCAGGTCGGGCAGCGCACCGAAGGTGGCCTGGTCGCGCGCCGGTGGCTCGGGCAGCTCCTCGGTGAGTACCACCTGCCCGCCGTGGGCGACGATGGCCTGCCCGTGCCGTCCGGCGATTTCTCCGTCACAGCCGGCGACCGCGGCCACGGCGTCCACCGTGGCGGCGTCCGCGCCCTGCTGTGTGAGTTCCGCGCAGACCTGCCGTCGGCGGAGCGCCAGCGTCCGTTCCGATGCCTCGGTGTCCCGCGAGGTGTCGAGATAGGCACAGGCATACGGTCCCCCGGTCGCGTACACCGTGTTCAGGAAGCCCAGTTCCACGATGCCTCTCCGTACTGTGCTCTGCCGCTACCTGCCGTTTCGTCCCTCCCAGTACAGCCCTGGGACCGCGGGCTCGCGCGCCGAGGCGGCTCGTGCCTGGTGAGGGGGCTTCGGGCCCTCGGGCCGGGTGGCCGCCGAGATGCTCCGTCACCGTCCGTGAGAACATTCCCGGCGGTGTGCTTTGATTCCTGTGCGTTGCCTCTTCGCCGGGCCTCCGCGCACCCGCATGGGTTTGTCCGCTTACCTTCGCTTGTGTTTCTTTCTCCGCTCGCTTCTGTGCTTGAACTCTGTACTCGATGTACTCGATGCCCATCCTGGAGGGGACGATGTTCGCGATTTGCCTGGGTGACGACGGCGCGGAGCTGCGTCGGCTGGAACCGTGGCACGCCGAGGAGTTCCTGACCCACATAAACCGGGGCCGGGAGCACATCGGTCAGCACATCGGGATGCCGGACGCTGTCACGGACCTCACCACGAGCCACTCGTACCTCCAGGCGTACGCCGAGAAGGCGGCGGCCGACGCGGGGCGGATCTACGGCATCTGGACCGAGGGCAAGCTGGTGGGCGGCGTCCTTTTCCGGACGATGGACGTCGCGCTCGGCACCGCCGAGGCGGGCTGCTGGCTGGAGCCCTCGGCGGTCGGCAAGGGGCTGGTGACCCGGGCCGCCCGCGTGATCATCGACTGGGCCGTCGAGGAGCGGGGCATCCACCGCGTGGAGTGGCTGGTCGCGACGGCGAACGAGGCCAGCATCGCCGTGGCGCGACGCCTGGGAATGACCAAGGAGGGCGTGCTACGGGAGGTCTATCCGTACCGGGGCAAGCGGCACGACATGGAGGTCTGGTCGGTGCTCGCGCCCGAGTGGCAGGCGGGCAAACAGGCGCGTTGAGGTGCGTCCGGGCCATGGTGCGAGCCCTTGGCGCCGGTCATGAACGGCGGGCCCGGATCAGGGCGTTCAGCAGCCCCGCCGGGTCGTGCAGGGGGCGGGCGCCGTCGGTGACGACGCGACGCGTGCCGGGGTCGACCGGGTCGGTCCGCGCCCACTCGGAAGAGCCGATGTTGACCTCCACTTCCAGTCCGGAGGCCAGCGCGTAACGCCGTTCGCTGATGGGCCCCCAGGCCCGCGTCCGCACCAACTCCCCGAGGGCGAGCCCGTCGGCCCAGGTGTCTTCGACGTATCGCGACCGGTCCGTCGTGAGCAGGACGATGTCGACGTCGGAGTCGGCACGCGCGGCGTTGCGGGCGTGCGACCCGACGAGGAGCAGGCCGACGATGTCGGGGCGACCCGTGGCCCAACGCGTGATGCGGTCGGCGATCTCCCGCATTTCGGCGGCGCGTTGCGGGGCGGGCGCGCTCCGGTCGCCCTCTGATCGTTCGGCGCGGTACGTCACTCGGGCTCCCGGGTCCTGGTCCTTCCTGAGGTCGACCTCCACCGCATACAACCACGGGTTGACGAGGGACCAACCCGAGGTCTGACGACGAACCGGAACGTCAACGACGCCGTCACGACCTACGCCGATCGTCCGGTTTGGAACTGCGCACCAGCAGCAAGCCGACCCACCATCGACCGTAGTCGGAGCCGACCCTAAATGGCCGCTGCAGCCCCGTGGGTGGCACATCGAGGAAGATCGCGCCCGGCTACGAACCCGCCACCCGCACATATCGACACACGCACCCGCGCCAGATCCCTGCTCATTCGCTTCCCCCGCCTGCAGTTCAACTCAACGTGACCCGCCACCGAGGGCTTCTGTCCCGGAACGTCCCGCAACGCGTGACCGCGCTGTCGATGCGCTGGTCATTCCAGCCGAGCCTGTCTGCCAACGACGACATCGGCCACGGCTGCCTGACGTTCCACGGGCCGGGCACCTACACCTTCAACGGCGATGACGGCTCCGTCACCGTGAAGGTACGAGACTAACGATTAAAGGGTCGCTCAACGACCCTTGGGGGCTGGGGTGTTAAACACGCGCCCCAGCTCCTGCACGTCCCCACTTCCGCAAGGGGTGAGCCAGTAAACTCACGCTTCCACACGGGAATGGAACCAACCGTCATCAGTGGTGGATTACCGAGCACGGCCAAAATCGCGGATGATTTCCTTCATTCCAGAGAAGTTCGCCTCTCTTCTACAGGCTCCACACCGACTTCCCCCCTCTCCATCGCCATATATTGCTCACCCTGCAATCCGTCACGCTGCGCGATCCAGAAATGTTGATCAGGGCCCTTCTCGGTGGCCGCTGCCCCGGCGACTTGTAGCAGCCTTCGCAGGCCGGGCCGTCGCTACCGATCGGCTCCACCGACCTCCTCAGTAGTCGCCTCGGACTCCTGGCTCTGACCTCGGCCAACGAGTAGCACCCGGTGTCTTGCGAGCGCGCCCTTCGTGAACTGTCGCGGCACGGTCTCGCCTCGGTCCAGGTGCAGGTACACCGTCGGGCGCGGCACGCCGAACAGGTCGGCGATCTGCTGGGCGGCCTTCTCTCGTACGCCGCACAGCTGTTGGGCAGGTGCGGCCTGGTCCTCGGTGAACTTCGGGCGGCGTCCGCCGACCCGGCCCGGGATCGTCAGACCACCAGGCGATCAGGCACGACGTGCCCAGAACAGGGCGTGCCCGCCGTCGCCCTCCGGTAGGAAGTCCTCCCGTTCGACCGTGAGGCCGGCGCCGGAGATCCACTGACGGTAGGTGGGGGCGTCCGCGTGGCTCCACCACAAGTGCCGCCGCTGCCGAGCCAGTTGCCCTCGGTGCCCGTCCAGTCGTCGGATCCGGTGGGGGCCACGAAGCACCCTCCGGGGCGGAGCCACTCGGCAGTGCTGCGTAGCAAAGGGGGTTGCTCGGCCAGCGGGATGTGGATCAGCGCGTAGAAGGAGACGACGGCGCCGTACGCCTCGTCATAGCGGTGGGACGCGGCGTCGTAGCCGCGCCGCACGATCTCCTTGGGGTCTTCGCTTGCCATCCGCGAGACGTTAGTTGCCGCCCGCCGCCACTGCTTTGAGTTCTTCGAGCAACTCCCGGATGAGGTCCGCGATTTCCCGGTCCGTGTCTTCGCTGATCCACCGTTCGAAGGCGACCTTGAAGACCGCCATTCCCGTTTCTGCGGTCAGGCTGGCAGTGGGGTCCTTGACACCGCGCTGACGCAGGGTGTCGGCCAGGGCGGCGGACAACGAGGCCAGTTTGATCAGCTCGCGCTCCTGGAGCTCCGGGTTGGCGACGATGACGGACTGCCGCCGCAGGACGCCGTCCCGTCGCCCTCGGAACTGCGCGGCGACGGCATCGAGGGCCGCGGCCATCGCGTCGATCGGCGCCGCGGTGTCGGGCGCTTCGGCGACGGCGTGCACGAAGAGATCTTGCAGGGAGCCGGCGTTGGCGAACAGGACCTCGCGCTTGTCGGCGAAGTGCCGGAAGAACGTCCGCTCCGTCAGTCCCGCGCGCTTGGCGATCTCCGCCACGGTGGTCTGTTCGTAACCGTGCTCGTTGTAGAGATCCAATGCCGCCTGTTCAAGCCTGCCGCGTGCGTTGGGCTCCCATCGACTCATGTTCCGCATCCTACGTGATCACAGCGAGGCAATGACAGTGACTGACATCGGTGCTACTGTCGATGTCAGTGACTGACATCGATCCGTCCCGTGGCCGCTCCTGCGTGCCTCGGGGCGATTGAGCACCAGGAGGTCTTCTCATGCGCGTATTCGTCACCGGCGCTTCCGGCTTCATCGGTTCCGCCGTCGTTCCCGAGCTCATCGGCGCGGGCCATCAGGTCGTCGGACTCGCACGTTCGGACGCCTCGGCCGAAGCGTTGACTGCCGCCGGTGCCGCGGTGCACCGCGGCTCCCTTGAGGATCTCGACAGCCTGCGCGCCGGCGCCGCGGCCGCCGACGGAGTCATCCATCTCGCCTTCATCCACGATTTCTCGCAGCACGAGAACGCCGCGCGCATCGACCTGCGCGCCATCGAGACGATCGGGGCCGTACTGGAAGGGTCGGCCCGACCGCTGGTCATCGCGTCCGGAACGGTCGGCTTGCCCTCGGGACGCGTGGCGACCGAAGAGGACTTCCCCGTACCGGGTTCCGTCGCGTCGGCACGAGGGGCCGCGGCGCAAACCACCCTCGCCCTCGCCGAGCGCGGCGTCCGCTCCTCGGTGCTACGGCTCCCCCCGTCGGTCCACGACGAGGGGGATCACGGCTTCATCCCGACGCTGATCGGCATCGCCCGCGAGAAGGGCGTCTCCGGATACATCGGCGACGGCTCCAACCGCTGGTGCACCGTTCACCGACGCGACGCCGCACGGCTGTTCCGTCTCGCGGTGGAGCAAGCGCCGGCAGGGTCGGTGCTGCACGGGACCGCGGAGGAGGGCGTGCCGGTCCGCACGATCGCCGAGCTCATCGGGCGGCATCTCGGCGTCCCGACGACCTCCGTGGCCCCCGACGACGCGGAGCGGCACTTCGGCTGGCTGGGGAGGTTTCTCACGGCCGACGTGCCGACGTCGAGCGACAAGACCCGCGCACTCCTGGGATGGCAGCCGACCCACCCCGAGCTGATAGCCGACCTCGAACAGGGCCACTACTTCCGGACCGACCGCCCGTCTCCGCAGTAGCGATAGGGACAGGCGGCGCCTCGACGGCCGGGTTCATCGCCTCCCACGCGGCCCGAGCCCCTTGGGGTGCGTGGGAGGCGGATCGTGGCGTGGTGCGTCAGTTGGTGCAGGTGTCGAGCATGGAGGACACGGCCTTCTTCTCTGCGTCGGTCGTGGTGAGCTTCCAGATCGACTTGATGTGGGTGTAGTCCTTGGCGTAGGTGCACCAGAAGGCGTGGTTGGTCGGCTTCCAGTCAGCCGGACCGCTGTCGCTCTTGGAGCTGTTGGAGGACTCCGAGGCGATCAGCAGCTGGGGGTCCTTCAAGTCGTTGCCGAACGCCTTGCGTTGGTCGGCGGTCCAGCCGTCGGCGCCGGAGCGCCAGGCTTCGGCGAGCGGGACCATGTGGTCGATGGTGGCCTGGGCGACGTTGGTGACGGTGGCATCGTCGTACGCGGAGTACCACGAGCCGCTCGACGGCTGACAGCTACCGGGCTTGTCCTGGACGTCCTTGCCGTCGCGGGCGAGGACCTCTTGGCGGGTGGTGCAGCCGTCGGGCTGCTTGGCCCATATGGAGAACTTGTCGCGGGCGTAACCGTCCATGGAGTGCGGGGCGGCCACCTTCAGGGCGGCCAATTCGGCGCGGATCGTCGACGTCGACGGCGGGGCCGGCGGATCAGCCAGCGCCGGAGCGGCGGTCACACCGACAATGATCACGGCAGCGGCCGACAGGCCCAGGGCAGCGCGGGGCATCAACGTCTCCTGAAATGTGGGGGGTTGGAGAGACACTCTTCGAGGAAAGCGCAGCGGCCACGCCCAGCGCTACGCGCGTTGAATGGACATGACAACACCTTTTCCTTTTCATTACCTTCCCTTGAACAACTGGTCGGTGTCGTGGGCGAGTCTCGGCCACCCCAACTCGTTGTACGGTGGCAACCGTTGAGTGGCACCGAAAGCCCCCGCAACGACCTTCCCGACGGACAGACGCACCCGGACCATTGACGCATCGAAGGGAGTGGGCCCGAGCCATCAACTACCGCATCGGCAGAAGCTCTTCCGGTGGCAGTTCCCTGCCGAAGCCTGCGACCGGAGAGAGCCACGCCGCACCGTGCTCCGGCGGCGGGCGGTCAGCTCGGCACCCTGGTACGGGCGGGGTGGCCTCGGTACGGGCGGTACGGGCGGGGTAGCCTGCTCACCCAAGGGGCGTCGACGCCCAGCCACCACCTCCGCCTTACCTCCACTCCTGAAGCCTCAAGGCCCTGAGCACGGCCGGCAGGGTTCGCGGCACTCTTCATCGCGGGGGATCACCAGCGACCACCAGGCACCGCCAGTCTTCACAGGCCGGCATCGGAGCAAGTTCAAGTTCCGTGGAGTTACGGTCGGTTGCCTGACGATCGATCCTCGGGAGTCGCGAGCACGGGCGTGGGCCGGACCCTTGCTCGTTGCTCCGCCGCGGACCGGCCGAAAGGGTACTCAGGACTTCGGCTCCCCCTCGCGTGAACCGCCAAGATCAACGACCGGGTCGTCCGCCACGCAGGGCCCTCACGGCATCGGCCAGGTCGGTAGTGAGGCGCCTGGCCAGGGCGGGTGAGAAGTCGCGGCGGATGACCAGGCGGGCGACGGCGAGGTCGGTGCGGTTCGGGGGCAGGGTGTAGGCGGGAACGAGCCAGCCGCGGCGACTCAGTTGGTCGGTGACCTCCGCCACGGTGAACGGGGCGTCGTCCCGCGTGGTGAAGGCGACCACGGGCAGTTGGGTGCCGCGGGTGACCGTGCGCAGGCCGTCGAGTTCGTCGATGCGGTCGGCGAGGGCGCCCGCGAGGTCGCGACAGTGCTGCATGATCTCGCGGTAGCCCTCCTGCCCCAGCCGCAGGAACTGGTAGTACTGCACGGCGATTTGGGCCGCGGGCTGGGTGAAGGTGAGGGTCTGGCTGGCCACCGCCCCGCCGGTGTAGTCGACCTCGAAGCCCAGCGCTGCGGGGACGGCCGCGGCGTCGCGCCAGACCAGCCAGCCCAGCCCCGGGTAGACCAGCCCGTACTTGTGTCCGGAGGTGTTGATCGACACCACTCGGGGCAATCGGAAGTCCCACGGCAACTGCGGTTCCAGGAACGGAGCCACCATGCCGCCGGAGGCCGCGTCCACGTGCACCGGTACCGCGACACCGTCCCGCTCTTCCCGGGCGTCCAGAGCCGCGCACACCGCCTGCACCGGTTCGTAGGCGCCGTCGAAGGTGGTGCCCAGCACGGTGACGACGCCGATGGTGTTCTCGTCGCAGAGGTCCGCCGCGGCCTGCGGGTCGATGACGAACCGGTCACCCTCCAGCGGCACCTTCCGGGCCTCTACGTCCCAGTAGGCGCAGAACTTCGTCCAGCAGACATGGACCGCGGTCCCCATCACCAGGTTCGGCCGTTCCCCTCGTTCGCCACGACGGGCCCGCCACTGCATCAGCATCGCCAGGCCCGCGAGCATGCACGCCTCACTGGACCCACCCGTCGCCACGCCGGGTGCCACATCCGGATCGGGCGCGTGCCACAGGTCGGCGAGCACGGCGATGCAGCGCCGTGACAGCTCGGCCGTGCGCAGCGGCTTCACCCCGTCGACGGTGTTGCGGTTGGCGTACTCGGCCATCAGCGCGTCGGCCTCTGGCTCCATCCACGTGGTGATGAACGTCGCCATGTTCAACTGCGGGTCCACGTCCGGCCGCAGCTCGTCCCGCACCGTACGGCTGGCTTCGGCGGCCGACATCGGCTCCTTCGCGAGACGGCCGCCCGGGAGCTCTCCCAACGCGGCAGCAGAGGGGAACGACGACAGACCATTAAGCACGGCGGTGCCTCCTACACAGGAACACAGGAACCCAGGAACAACAGACGTGGACGCGGGGGGATGGAAACGGGGATGAGGATGAGGATCGAGGGGCGAGGGATTCGATGCGGACGGCTGCCTGGGTGGCCCCGAGGAGGCCCGTGCCGAGGTCGGGGCGACCTTCGACGGGCGGGACCGGTGGCGGGCCTCATCCGCATTTCGCCCGCCGATCATAGGAGGCGCGCGATGCGTGAATGAACAAAAAGGGCCAAAGCGCGCATTGGCGGCACGAACCGCTCGTCAGGCGGCACTTCGGCGCGCGGTCACCTCGATCTCGATCTTCATGCGGGGGTCTGCGAGGCCGCACACCTGCATCGTGGCGGCCGGCCGCACCGGACCGAAGTGGCGGCGGAGTACCGGCCAGCAGGGCTCGAAGTCCTCGCGTTCGGGGAGCAGGTAGCGCACCCGCACCACGTCGGCGAGGGTGCCGCCGGCCTCCGCCAGTGCGGCTTCGATGTTGCGCAGGCACTGCTCGGCCTGCGTCACCACGTCGTCGGAGATGGTCATCGTGGGGTAGTCGAAGCCGGTCGTCCCGGACACGTGCACCCAGTCTCCGTCGACCACGGCGCGGGCGTAGCCGATCTGTTCCTCAAAGGTCGAGCCGCTGAGGATCGCACGTCGTCGCTCTGTCATGTGCCAAACCGTAGTGGGACCCGCCGACGGCGCCGCGGGCGACCCCTCTCGTGCGAGCGCGAGCCTGCCGCACGTGACGGGCCGGCCACTTCGGCGACGTCGCTTCAGGGATGCGCGGATTCAGGGATTCGGGGGTTCAGTGATTCGGGGGTTCGGGAAGTTGGAGATTCGGAGAGAGCTCCGGCGCTGATCACGGCGACATAGAGGTATAGAGGTATATCGAGATATGCCGAACCCCCGCCGGAAGACTGGCCCGGCGGGGGTTCGGTAGGCGTTCCAGCGGTGCGATCAGGGGCGCTTCGCGGGAGTGCGGACCGCGCCCTCGCCGCCGGCGAGTTTCCATTCGTGGTTGAGCGGGCCGAGCGGGATGCTGCGTTCGAAGAGGGGGGTGCCGAAGATGTTCAGGTGGGCCCACAGGTCGCCGGAGAGGTCGACACCGCCGTAGGCCGCCCACTTTCCGACGAGGGAGCCGGTGCCGTTCGACGATCCGGTGGCCGTGCCCGAGATTTCGGCGCGCAGGTAGGGGGCCAGTTTGCCGGTGACGCCGACGGTGCCGTACAGGCCGACGCTGGCCTCCGCACCGAGGGCCGCCTTGACCTGTCCGGCGGCTGTCGCGGTGGCCGTCAGCGGGGTGCCGTGCATGTCGGCTTGGGCGAGGGGGGCCCAGCCCTTGGCGTGACTGTAGGAGCCGCCGACCTGGAAGTGACCCTTGATGTCCTGCTTGACGTCGACGCTTGCCTTGCCGTCGGCGTCGATTTGGAGGTAGCAGGTGAGGTCGAGGTTGACCACGACGGGGACGACGCCGCCGATCCAGACGACGGGGTCGGAGTGGAGCTTGGCGAACGGCAGTCGGATGGTTTTGCCGCCGGCTGCCTGGCCCTTGAGCTCCCATTGTGAGGCCCAGTTGCCGGTCAGGCCCACCGACGCGGTGCCGGGGGTGCCGGTGGTGGTGCCCTTGCCGTCGTAGGAGAAGTCGACTTCGGGCTTGAGTTGGACGAAGCCGGTGGCGGAGGCGTCGGCGGTGCCCGCGGGCGTCTGGACGGTGGGCAGGGCGGCGCTCACGTCAAGGCGCAGGTTGCCCAGCGGCAGGTGGGCGCCTTCGGGGCCGAAGCGGACGTTGCCGGTCTTCGCCCAGGAGACCTGCACGTGCGGGGCGATGGGTTCGACCTTCATGGTCGAGGGGTCGACGGGTATCCGGCCCTTGGCGGCGGAGCCGCCGAGCAGGGCGCCGAGCGTGGCCGGCGTGGTCTTGACCTCCGTGCCCTGCTCGGTCTTGCCCACCACCTCGGTGACCTTGGCCAACGCGCCGCGCGGCGCACCGGGAACGGGGGCGCTGGCGAAGACGTCACCGACCGCAACGGGCGCCGGAGGCTTGGAGGTTGAGGGCGACGGGGTGGAGGGCTTGGGCGTCGGGGTCTCCCCCTGGCCCTTCCCGTGGCCCCCGTCCCGGTTTCCGTTTCCGTGCCCTGTTTCGTCGGTGCCCTTCGGCGGGGTGCCGTGAGCCGGCCCGGCGATGACGGCGCGGCCGCTCTTCGCGTCGAAGGTGACGATCTTCAACGACGACTTGGCCGCCGGTCGGCCACGCATGCCCGGCTTCGCCACGGCGCTGGGCGCGCCCGAACCGGTGGGCGCCGCCGCGTCGGTGGGCGCCGCGGCCACCGCGAGCGGCGAATCGGCGTCCGCGCTCTCGGCGGTGATCGACGAGTCCCTGCCGTCGCCCTTGCCTGCCGCGGGGGTGTCGGACGACCCCTGCGAACACCCGGTGACGACGAGCAAGGACGTGGCAGCCAGGGCCGGCAAAACGGCACGTCTGACGGTCTTGAGCACAGTTGGCCCCTCAGGAGCATGGTGTGGGGGAGGCCGGAGGAAAGCGACACTCCGGCCACGCGATCACTCGCGGGATAGTTGGCATGATCGTGGCACAACTCGCATGCACACAAGATCAATCAGCCGGCCATCTCGCGATGATCTTGGTCACATCGGCGCTGAGGGGAAGCGCTCCGATGAGCCCCCGAAGGCACCACGGCTCGGGGTCCGCACGGTGCCGCCCGGCGCGGGCGGGCTTCCCCGCCCGCGCCGGGCACTGCGTCACGCCCGTCGGTGTCGCATCACGTCACGGCACCAGGAGCACCGTCAACCGCCGTGGTCCATGGACGCCTTGGACCCGGATCATCTCGATGTCGGCGGTGGCGGAGGGGCCGCTGATCCAGGTCAGCGGCTTGGACGGGTCGAGGTGACCGATGGCCTCGGGCATCGCGGAGTGCACCTGGGACTCGCGGACGACGCAGACATGGAGGTCGGGCAGCAGGGTGGGGGCGCGCCTGCCCTGGCCGGGGCCGCCGTCCAGGACGAGGGTGCCGGACTCGGCGATGGCGGCCGCGCAGGTGGTCACCACCGCGTCGGTGGCGTCGAGTTCGGCGTGCGTGAGCGGCGGGGCGTCGCGGCGGACCAGGCCGTACCACTGGGCGAGCCAGGCGTCGGGCAGTCCGGCGGGGGCGACGGTGGAGCGCGCCGCCGTCAGAGCGTGGGCCACGGCCGCCGACAGGTCCGCGTCGGCGACGCGGCGCACCTCCGCCCCGTATTCCGTCAGTCGCTCGATCAGCAGCGCGAGGACGCCTTCGTGCTCCCCGGGTGCCACCGTGGGAGCGTGGCGCAGATAGGAGCGGGGGGTGGGGGTGGGGTCTCGGGGCAGGTCGGCGGTGGCCTGGCGGATGCGGCGCAATACGTTCTCGCGCGAGCTCACTTGGTGCCTCCTTCGGTCCGCTTCCACCAACTGCGGAAGGACTCCTTGGGGATGTCGGGCAGGGTGCGGCTGTCGGTCCAACCGTGCAGCGGGCCGGGCAGGTTCATGTCCTTGGGCAGGAGACGGCCCGCGGTGCCCGCGGCCTTGACGGCGGCGTTCCACAGCGGGCCGTGGTCCATGACGCCCTCGACGGCCTTCAGGGCGACCCTCTCCGCGCGGTGCTTGACCTTCGCATCGCCCTCGGCGACGTCGTGGCGCAGCTTGAGGAGGACGTCGGTGAAGCGGATCTTGACCGGGCAGACCTCGTTGCAGGCGCCGCACAGCGAGGAGGCGTACGGCAGGGAGGCGGTCTGCGGGTCGTCCGCGCCCTTGAGCAGGGGGTTGAGGATCGCGCCGATCGGACCCGGGTAGACCGAGCCGTAGGTCTGGCCGCCGGTGCGCTCGTAGACGGGGCAGATGTTCATGCAGGCGCCGCAGCGGATGCAGCGCAGTGCCTGGCGGCCGACCGGGTCGGCGAGCGCGCGGGTGCGGCCGTTGTCGACGAGCACCAGGTGGAAGGCGCGCGGACCGTCGCCGTCGGTGACGCCGGTCCAGGCGCTGGTGTAGGGCGCCATTCGCTCGCCGGTGGCGCTGCGGGCCAGGAGTTGGAGGTAGACCTCCAGGTCCCGCCAGGTGGGGACGACCTTCTCGATGCCGACGACGGAGATCAGGGTGTCGGCGAGGGTGAGGCACATCCGGCCGTTGCCCTCAGATTCGACGATGCACAGGGTGCCGGTCTCGGCGACCATGAAGTTCGCGCCGGAGACGGCGACCTTGGCCTTGAGGAACTTCTCGCGCATGTGCAGCCGGGCGGCCTCGGCGAGTTCCTCGGGTTCGTCGGTGAGGTTCTCGGGAGCGGGTCGGCCGTGCTTTCCCATCTCGCGCGCGAAGATGTCGCGGATCTCGCTGCGGTTGCGGTGCAGCGCCGGGACCACGACGTGGGAGGGCAGGTCGTCGCCGAGTTGCACGATGGTCGCGGCGAGGTCGGTCTCGCGGGCGCTGATGCCGGCCTCCTCCAAGGCGCCGTCGAGCCCGATCTCCTCCGTCAGCATCGACTTGACCTTGACGATCTCGGTCTCGCCGGTGTCCTGGACGAGGCCGGTGACGATGCGGTTGGCCTCCTCGGCGTCGGCGGCCCAGTGGACGGTCCCGCCGGCCGCGGTGATCTTCTCCTCGATCCGCTCCAGGTACGTGTCGAGGTGGGCGAGCACGTCGTCCTTGAGGGCGGCCGCGGTGTCCCGCAAGTCCTGCCAGTCCGGGCGCTCTTCGACCAGTGCGGCGCGTTTGGTGCGGATGGTGTGGGTGGCGCGGCGCACGTTCGCGCGCAGTTGTTCGTCGGCGGTGGCGGTCTCGGCGGCCTTGGGGAAGGTGGGCCAGCCCATGAAGGTCCTGCTCATCGCAGTGCTCCGTGCTGTGCCACCGGCACGTCCGCGAGCGGGCCGTCGGCCTCGGTGCGGGCCAGGATCTCGACCAGGTGCATGGTGCGGACGGCGTGGCCGTCCTTGGTGAGCCGGCCGCCGATGTTCATCAGGCACGAGTTGTCGACCGCGGCCAGGACGTGGGCCCCGGTCTCCAGTACGTGCCGGGCCTTGTCGCCGTTCATCGCGCCGGAGACGGCCCCGTTCTTGACCGAGAAGGTGCCGCCGAACCCGCAGCACTCCTCCTGCGCGGGCAGTTCGACGAAGTCGATGCCCCCGACCGCGCGCAGCAGGCGGTAGGGGCGGTCGCCCAGGCCCATCGCCCGCAGGCTGTGGCAGGTGGGGTGGTAGGTGACACGGTGCGGGAAGTGGGCGCCCACGTCCTCCACGCCGAGGGTGTCGGTGAGGTACTGGGTCAACTCGTGGACGCGCGGGGCGATTTCGCGCACGTCGCGGAGCAGTCCGGCGTCCCCGGCCGCCTCGGCCGCGCTCTCGTACGCCTCGGAGGGGAGCCCGCCGCAGGAGGCGGAGGGCACGACGATCTCGTCGTACTCGCCGAAGACCTCCACGAAGTGGCGGGCCAGCTTCGCGGTCTCCTTGCGGTAGCCGGTGTTGTAGTGCATCTGCCCGCAGCAGCTCTGGTTCGGGGGGAAGTCCACCGCCACGCCGAGCCGCCGCAGGAGGGTCACGGCCGCCTGGCCGGTGCCTGGATAGAGCGTGTCATTGAGACAGGTCACGAAGAGGGCGGTGGGCATCGCGTCTCCTTGTTCAGCGGGGGCGGGGAATCGGGTATCGGGGGCGGCTTTCGTGGGGTGCGGTGGCTGTGGGGGCCTCCGGAGGTCAGGGCGATCGCGGCTCGACAAGGGCGTTCTCGGGCTGGCCAGCGGCTCCGGCCAGCCCGTGCCCGCCAGGCGCCACGCCCGCCGCCCCGCTCCCCGGCCAGCGGGCCGGCGAGGGAGCGGAGGGGCGGACATTCACCATGATGGACGTAAGCATAGACGGAAGGTTAGGTGGATGCATGCGGCGAGGGGGCACAATGGGGGCCATGACACCGTCGAAGCCGACAGCCGACCGCGCATACGCCCACGTCAGGGAGCGTCTCCTGGACGGCCGCTACCCGGGCGGCGAGCTGCTCTCCGAACGCGGCGTCGCCACCGAGCTGGGCCTGTCCAACACCCCCGTGCGCGAGGCGTTCCTGCGCTTGCAGGCCGAGGGGTTCCTGCGCCTCTACCCCAAGCGCGGCGCACTGGTCGTCCCCGTGACGCCCGGCGAGGCGCACTCCGTCCTCCAGGCCCGGCTGCTGATGGAGCTCTTCGCGCTGGACGCGCTGGCGGCGCGCGGGCCGGAGGCGATGCGCGCGGCCGCCGAGGCGCTGCCGCAGGCCGGGGACGCCGCCTCGGACGACGCCTCGCCCAAGCGGGCGCTGGACGTCGCCCGCGCCTTCCACACCCAGCTCGTGCAGGCCGGCGGCAACCCCGTCCTGGCCCGGCTCTACGAGAGCCTCTGGGACCAACAGATCCGCATCGCGGCCGCCTCGACCGCGGGCCCCGGCCACGCCGCCGACGACCTCGGCGAGCACGCCGCCATCACCGAGGCCATCCGCGCGGGCGACGGCCCCGCCGCCCGCGAACTGCTCACCCGCCACGTCTCGGCGGTCCTCCAACGCATCGGCCTCACCGGCGGCTCGACCCTGCTGCCCCCTGTGGCGTGGTCCGCCGCCGGGCGGCCGGCGCGTACGTGACGGGCCCGGCCGGATCATGAGCGGGCCGGGCAGCCCCGCGGCAGCGAAAGACAGCCCCTTGCGCGACCCATTACGCGTCCCTCGGACACGTCCTAAATTGGAGGGAGGGAAATACTTGGTTGAGGGCAAGCACATATCTCCCGTTGGGAGTGAGGTCCTGTGGAACACAAATGGGTCGCCCTGTCGAACACCACGCTGGGCGTGCTGATCGCCTCCATCAACATGTCGATCATGCTGATCGCGCTGCCGGACATCTTCCGCGGCATCGGTGTGGATCCGCTGAACCCCGGCAACACCGGGCTGCTGCTCTGGTTGATCATGAGCTACCTGGTGGTCACCGCCGTCCTGGTGGTCAGCTTCGGCCGGCTCGGCGACATGTACGGCCGGACCCGGATGTACAACCTGGGCTTCGCGGTCTTCACCTTCTTCTCCGTGCTGCTGGCGGTCACCTGGCAGCACGGCACCGCGGGCGCCCTCTGGCTGATCGCGATGCGGCTGTGCCAGGGCGTCGGCGGCGCGATGCTGATGGCCAACTCCAGCGCGATCCTCACCGACGCCTTCCCGCCCTCCCAGCGCGGGTTGGCGCTCGGCCTGAACCAAGTCGCCGGGATCGCCGGCTCGTTCGCCGGGCTGGTGCTGGGCGGGCTGCTCGGGCCGCTGAACTGGCGGCTGGTGTTCCTGGTGTCGGTGCCGTTCGGCCTGTTCGGCACGGTCTGGGCGTACCTGAAGCTGCGGGACACCGGTATCCGCACCCCGGCCCGGCCCGACTGGTGGGGCAACCTCACCTTCGCCGCCGGGCTCATCGCCGTGCTGACCGGGATCACCTACGGGATCCAGCCCTACGCCGGGCACACGATGGGCTGGACCAACCCGGCCGTGCTCGCCGCGCTGATCGGCGGGGTCGCCCTGCTGGGGCTCTTCTGCTTCGTCGAAACCCGGGTCCCGGAACCGATGTTCCGGCTCGGGCTGTTCCGGATCCGCGCCTTCACCGCCGGGAACCTCGCCAGCCTGCTCGCCTCCCTGGGCCGCGGCGGCCTGATGTTCATCCTCATCATCTGGCTCCAGGGCATCTGGCTACCCCGGCACGGCTACGGCTTCACCGAGACCCCGCTGTGGGCCGGCATCTACATGCTGCCGCTGACGCTGGGCTTCCTGGTGGCCGGGCCGGTCTCGGGCTGGGCCTCGGACCGCTTCGGGGCCCGCACCTTCGCCACCGGCGGCATGCTGCTGGCGGCCGGCACCTTCGCCGCCCTCCAGGCCCTGCCGGTCGACTTCGGCTACCCGGCCTTCGCGGTGATCCTGCTGCTCAACGGCGTCGGCATGGGGCTGTTCGCGGCGCCCAACCGGGCCGCCATCATGAACAGCCTGCCCCCGGACCAGCGCGGCGTCGGCGCCGGTATCAGCACCACCTTCCAGAACTCCGCCATGGTGCTGTCCATCGGGATCTTCTTCTCCCTGATGATCACCGGCCTGGCCAGCTCGCTGCCCACCACGCTCACCAACGGCCTGACCACACAGGGCGTCCCGGCCACGGATGCCGCCCGGATCGCCGCGCTGCCACCGGTCGGCGTGCTCTTCGCCGCCCTGCTCGGCTACAACCCGGTCCAGACCCTGCTCGGCCCGCAGGTCCTCGGCCGGCTCGCACCGGACCACGCCGCGTACCTCACCGGCCGGGACTTCTTCCCCCAGTTGATCTCCCAGCCGTTCGCTCACGGGCTGGCCATCGCCTTCGACTTCGCCATCGCCGCCTGCCTGATCGCCGCGTTCGCCTCCCTGCTGCGCGGCGACCGGTACGTCCACGACGACCGCACCCGGGCGAACGCCCGCGCCCCGCGCCCGGAAACCGCCGGCGCCACGGCGGCGGCCACGGCTACGGGCAGGGCCACTGCCGCCGAACGCCCCGCAGCGCCGCCACCGGACCCCGGCGGGCCACCAGTTACCCCGTCTCCTCCCCCGCCCCCACACGACACCGGGAGACCGGGATGACCGACAACCTGCCTGCCCCCGGGGCCACTTCGGCTGAATCGACCGAAGCCGCCGAACCCGCGGAACTGGCCGGCCGGTTGCGCGCCGTCCTCCAACAACTCCTCCCGCTGCTCCGCGGCCAGACGACGCACCCCGACCTCACCCCCAGCCGGCACGCCGCGCTGGCCGTGCTCGCCGCCCACGGCCCGCTGCGCATCAGCGAAGTCGCCACCCGGATGAACATCACCGTCTCCACCGCCTCCCGGATGGTGGACCTCCTCGGCGGCAGCGGCTGGATCACCCGCCGCCCCGACCCCGCCGACCAACGCGCCAGCCTGATCAGCCTCAACGCCACCGGGGAGGTGCTGCTCACCGCCGTACGCCGCGAGACGGCCGGCGTCCTCGCCGAGGAACTCGCCCACATGGCACCCGACGAGCGGCGCCTCCTCCATGACGCGCTCCCAGTGCTGGAGGGACTGACCGAGTCCCTGCGCCAGCGTCCCGCATCGAGGTGATCGGGGCGCCGTGCATCCGCATGCCGTCCTCGTGGCGGGTCAGAACGCACGTGATGCCGCGCGGCTTCCGGTGACAGCCGTCGTCGTCACCGCACCCGACGGACGTCACCCAGTCCGGTCGTTGGGCGTCGTACATCGCAATGAAGGCGTCGAAGATCGTCTCCGGTGCGGCGTCGATGACACGCTCGACGCTCAGCGCGTGCCCGTCGTGGTGAGGTGCCGATGCCCGCTGGTCACTGCTCACGAGAACCCCCCTGTCTCAGTACGTGTTCACCCGTGTCCCTGCCGGTCCAAGAGATCGGACTCCGCACGACGGCACTACTCATCGCCGCTGGCGAGCCCACATTCGGCGAGCCTCGGAGACGCGGCCCGCCGCGAAGAACCGGCCGATCCCCCAATCCCGCCTGGAGATCGGTCGGATCGAGCCATGAACCCGCGCATCCGTCGATCCCTGCGGCGCCGATCGCTCCCGGCCTCCTCCCCTCGTGATCAAGCTCACCACACTCGGCGGGGCACGGCCCCGCTGGCAGCGCGGTGCGCGGGTAGCCTCCACGGCAACGCGTACCGGGTGGGCACCCGCCGCCCGTAGGAAGGGAGCACCAACGTGCGTATCGCGGTTCTCGGCGCCGGCGGCGTCGGCGGCTACTTCGGGGCCCGGCTCGCGGCGGCGGGCGCCGACGTCACCTTCGTGGCCCGTGGCCGGCATCTCGAAGCCATCCGGCGCGACGGGCTGTTGGTCCGCAGCTCGTTGGGTGACGTCCGCACCGCGCCGGACCGTGTGGTGGGCGGCGTCGACGAACTCGGGCCCACGGACCTGGTCCTGATCGCCGTCAAGCTCTGGGACACCGAGGAGGTGGCCCAGCAGCTCGCGCCCCTGGTCGCCCGGGGGACGGCCGTGCTGTCCCTGCAGAACGGGGTGCAGAAGGACACCGTGCTGCGGCGTCATCTCCCCGAGCGGGACATCGTCGGCGGCGCCTGTTTCATCGCCGCCCACATCGAGGAGCCCGGCGTCGTCGCGCACACCGGCACGCTCCAGAAGATGGTGTTCGGCCCCTACCACTCCGACCGGCGGCCCCTGGCCGAGGAGTTGCTCGCCGCCTGCCGTGCCGCCGGTGTCGAGGCCGAGGTCAGCGACGACATCGCCCGGGTGATCTGGCAGAAGTTCGTGTTCCTGATCGGCCTCTCCGCCACCACGGCGGCCGTGCGCCGGCCGATCGGCGTCATTCGGGACGATCCGCGCACCCGGGCCCTGCTTCGTGACGTCATGGCCGAGACGGTGGCGGTGGCCCGGGCGTCGGGGGTGGCGCTGGACGAGGGGTTCGTCGACGACCGGTTGGCCTTCGTCGACACCCTGCCCGCGGGCATGACCGCGTCCATGCACCACGACCTGGAGAGCGGCAACCGCCTGGAACTGCCCTGGCTCAGCGGTGGAGTTGCCGACATGGCCGCCGCACTGGGCATCGCGGTGCCCCGCAACCAGACCATCGCCGATGTGCTCGCCCCCTACGTGCTCGGGACGCCGCGGGGCTGACGTGGCCCGGCGCGGCGGAGTGCCGGCGGCTCAAGCGGTCTGCTTCCGGGCCGGATTGAGGCGGTCGGGGCGCAGGAGCCCGGGCGGGCTCGGGCCGCCGCTGAGGTAGCGGTGGCCTGGTTGTTCAGGTGGCGTGCCAGCCGGACCAGCGGGTCACCGTCACCGCCACGACGGGGCCTTCCGGCGGGCGTTCCGCGTACTGCGTGCGGTACTTCTCCGTCAGGAGTCGCACGTGGCGGGCGGAGGGTTCCGCGTCGGCGGCCGGCGGCAGCACGGTGGCCGTGCCGTCGGCCCGTGCCCACCACAGATGGTCCCAGTCCTCGTCGTATTCGTCGACGAGCAGGGAGACCGCGGGGTTGGTGCGGAGGTTGGCCAGGCGTTTGAGCGCGGTGGTGCGCTTGGGTTTGTGGTCGACGGCGAAGGCGAGGGTGTTGCCGGTGAGGGCGAACACCACCGGCACCAGGTGTGGGCGGCCCTCGGCGTCGACGGTGGCGAGGCGGGCGACGCGGGAGTCCACGAAGCGCTCCCGGGCCCGCTCGGCCGTCATCGTCGGCACGACTGCCCCGTCCGCTCCCCCGTCCGTCTCACCGGAAGCGCCCCGCGACCTCGGCGAACCGGTCGAGGTGTCCCAGGGTCTCCGGCTCGGGGACCGTCGGTAGGTAGAACAGCAGGCGTTCGACGTCGAGTTGGGTGTAGCGCTCGATGACGTCGGGGTCCGAGGGGACCGCGTAGACGGTCACCGGCACGTCGCGGCCCGCGGTGCTGCGCAACCGCTCGATCTGCGGCCCCAGTTGGTCGGGCGAGGCGCTGTTGGCCAGCCAGGCGTCGCCGAGGGCGGCCACCCTGGGGAAGGCGCCCTCGCCGCCGCCCACGTAGATGGGTGGGTGGGGCCGTTGGACCGGCTTCGGCCAGGAGTAGACGGGGGCGAAGTCGACGAACTCCCCGTGGAACTCGGCCTTCTCCTGTGTCCACAGTTCCCGGACGGCCTGCAGTCGTTCGTCGACCAGGTGGCCGCGGGTGCGCGGGTCGGTGCCGTGGTTGGCCATCTCCTCGCGGTTCCAGCCGATGCCGACGCCGAAGATCGCCCGCCCGCCGGAGACCAGGTCCAGCGAGGCCACTTCCTTGGCGGTGGTGATCGGGTCCCGCTGGACCACCAGCGCGATGCCGGTACCCAACAGGAGCCGCTCGGTGACCGCGGCGACCGCGGCGAGCGCCACGAACGGGTCGAGGGTGCGGTAGTAGATCTCGGGGAGCTCGCCGCCGCCCGGGTACGGGGTGCGGCGGTCCACGGGGATGTGGGTGTGTTCGGCGATGAACAGGGAGTCCAGTCCCCGCTCCTCCAGGGCGGGCCCCAGCGCGGTCGGCGCGATGCCCTGGTCGGTGAGGAAGGTCGAGACACCGAACTTCACAGCGGCTCCTTCGGTTTGCGGATCCTCGGGGCGCGGTGCGCGGCCCCTGGCGAGGTACCCCGGCCCGGCCCCGGGCCAACAGCCCGCCCCGCCAACCGGGCGATCGGCGTCGAGGGGCGAGGAGCGGTGTGGCGCCCCGTCGGCGAGGCCGTGTGGTCAGTCCGTGAGGTAGTCGTGGACGGGGTGTACGGGGGCGAGGGTGAGGTCGGTGAGGATGTGGCTGGCCGAGACGACCTCCAGGACGGGCAGGTCGGCCAGCGGCGCCATGACGTGGGCGTTGAGTTGGAGGCGGGCGGGACCGGTCCAGGCGCCCTTGACGGTGATGTCGGTGATCTCGGTGCGGACCAGGTCGCAGACCCGTAGCGCGCCGGTGTAGTCGGGGACGATCTTGACGGCGTAGGTGGGGACGGTGATCTGTTCGCGGGCCTGTGCCGGGTCGAGGGGCTCCCACTTGTAGGGCGTGGTCGCGGTGGCGACGCGCTGGCTGCCGTAGTCCAGGGTGCCGACGAGAGTGCCGTGTTCGACGAAGAGGGCGGGGCTGCCGGTGGTCTTGGGGTAGGCGCTGAGCTCCCGGCCCGCGGCGGTGGCGCCGAAGTTGTCCAGGTGCATGGCGTGCAGGTATTCGCCGTGTTCGGCGCCGTGGCAGACGGGGATGGCCTGTCCGCACTCCAGGTAGGGGCCGAAGCCCTCGACGTCGCCCATCTTCATGATCTCGAAGCGGACCAGTGGTTCGTCGATCTCCAGCGGTTCGGGTACCGCGGCGCGCAGCGCGTCGGGGTCGGTGCGGTAGACGACGTTGAAGTATTCGCGGTCGGTGAAGCGAGTGGCGCGGGGCGGGTAGACGGGCGTGGTCAGCGGGGTGCCGAGGTGGCGGCGGACGTCTGCGGGGCGCATCGGGACTCTCCTGGGTCGGTGGCGGGGTGGGCCGCCAATTTGCATACACTATGTATCGGATACATTGTGTATCCGATGGCCGGTTGCCGCAAACCCCGTGGCGGCCCGCCCCGGAACGGCGCCGTCGGCGCCACCGCACAGGAGGAAAAGCCATGTCGTTCACGCTTCCCACGGACATCCACCATCGGCCGGTCGCCGTCATCGGGGCGGGCACGCTGGGCCGGCGCATCGCCTTGATGTTCGCCACCCGCGGCGGTCGGGTCCGCGTCTACGACCCGTCGGCGGAGGCCGGGCAGGCAGCCCGGGAGTACGTCGCGCAGCACGTGGCCACCACCGCCGCCGGCGTCGAGGGCGGTGAGCCGGGTACGGCGAGCGCCACCACGGATCTGGCCGCGGCCCTGGCCGGTGCCTGGCTGGTGGTCGAGGCGGTGCCCGAGCGCCTGGAGCTGAAGAAGCAGATATTCGCGGAGCTGGAGGCGCTCGCGGACGCCGATGCGATCCTGGCGAGCAACTCCTCGTCGTACCCGGCCAGTCAGTTCACGGACCGGGTGACCCGCCCCGAGCGCGTGCTGAACATGCACTTCTACATGCCGCCCCGCCAGCCGGCGGTGGACCTGATGTCCAGCGGCCACACGGACCGGGCGGTGATGGACCTGCTCCTGGCGGAACTGCCGCACTACGGCGTCTTCCCCTTCGAGGCGCGCCGCGAGAGCACCGGCTTCATCTTCAACCGCGTCTGGGCGGCCATCAAGCGCGAGTCCCTGTCCGTCGTCGCCGAGGGGGTGTCCACGCCGCAGGAGGTGGATGCGATGTGGCGGATCAACACCGGCCTGTCCGCGGGCCCGTTCCGGGCGATGGACCAGGTCGGTCTGGACGTCGTCCTGGACATCGAGAACCACTACGCGGCGGAGAACCCCGCCCTGCCCGCCGGGCCGCGCGAGCTGCTCCGGCGGTACGTGGACGCCGGCCACCTGGGCGTGAAGTCCGGGCGCGGCTTCTACGACGACTACGCTCGGCAGGACTGACCGCGATCGACCGCCGCCCCGAGGGCGGCACCGAAGGACCCCGCCGTGCCCAAGTCACCCACCAAGCGCCGCCCGCTGACGCGCGCCGCCCTCACCGAGAGCGCCTGGGCGCTGTTCACCGAGAAGGGGTTCCACGCCACGTCGATCAGCGACATCGTGGAGCGCGCGGGGCTGACCCGGGGTGCCTTCTACTCCAACTACCGCGACAAGGAAGAGCTCTTCCTCACCCTGTACGACACCCACACCGACCGGCTGTTGGCGGAGCTGAAGGACGCCGCGGAGCATCCGGAGGCGGGCAAACACCCGCTGGTCCAGCTCCAAGAGCGGATCGCGGGGCGGACCCGGCAGGAGCGGCAGTGGTTCCTGGTCTCCATGGAGTTCACCCTGCACGCGGCGCGCAACCCCGCGGTCGCCGAGCAGCTCGCGGTCCATGAGGAGCGTCTCACCGAGGGCCTGACCGAGGTGCTGTCCGCGGCGCTGGCCCGGACCGGTGCCCGGCCGGCCGTTCCCGCCGAGGAGTTGACCCGCCTGCTCGTCGCCCTCTTCGAGGGTCTGACCGCCCAACGACTCATCCACGGCACCGCACATCGCACCGACGACCTCGTCCCGCGCGTCATCCACGCGCTCACCAGCCCCGCGCAGCCCGCCGGGAGTGGCGGCGAGGACGCCGGGACATGACGGGCGGGGTCGAGCCCCAACGGCGCCTGGGCGGCGGCGTGTACGCCAAGTCGGTGCCCGCGCACCAGGATTGAGGGGCCCGCGCGCCGTCGCGGCCGCCGACCGGCGCATTTTCGTGCGAACACGCCGGGGCACACGACGGGTTCACAAGCGCACAACCTCGTAAGCTCTTACGTAACGCAAGATTGCGGCTCCCCCAGTGGAACCGCCAGTTCTCCGCGTTTCACGAGAGGGGCTCCAGATGCAGACCATGGAGGAGCGTCCGCCAACACCCCGCCGATTCCCCAACCCGTGGCGCCGTTACGGCCGGCTCGTCGCCACCAACTTCCTGCGCGGCGCGTCCTACACGCTGGGCACCGCGGTCATCGGCCTGGCGATGTGGTGGGCGCAGAACCGCTAGTGCGGTAGCCCGGCCCGGGTCGGTCAGTTCACCCGCCGGTCCTCCAACGGGGCCGCGCACAGCCCCGTTTCGGCGGTCTGGGGCAGGTGCGGGGTGTGGTTGACCAGCCGGGCGGAGTTGCCGACCACCGCGATGCTGCTGGTGTTGTGGAGCAGCGCGGCGAGCACCGGATTCACGGTGCCGCCGGCGCCGGCGATCAGACCGAGGAGGTTGACGCCGATGGCGAGACCGTAGTTCTGGCGGACCACCCGCAGGGTGTGGCGGCTGAGTTCGACGACCGCGGCGACCTGCCGCAGGTCGTCGCCGGGCAGGGCGATGTCGGCGGTCTCCAGCGCCACATGGGACGAGTGCGCGCCCATGGCGATGCCGACGTCGGCGAGGGCCAGGGCGGGGGCGTCGTTGGTGCCGTCGCCCACCATCGCGACGGTGTGGCCCTCCGCCTGGAGGTCGCGGATCAGTTGGAGCTTGCCCTCGGGCAGGGCGTGCGCGTGCACCTCGGTGATACCGAGGGTGTCAGCGACGACCTGGGCGGTCTCGGGCGCGTCGCCGGTGAGCAGGACGAGCCGGGCGACGCCGAGTTCGGTGAGCTGCCGGACCACGGTGGCGGCGCCGGAGCGCACCGCGTCGGAGACGCCGAGCAGGCCGATCAACTCCTCGTCGTGGGCGATGCAGATGACCGTCTCGCCACCGGCGCGCAACTGTTCCGTCCAGCCGTGGGCCTCGTCGGTGAGCGCGACGCCGTGCCGGCGCAGCAGGGCCGGGCTGCCCACCAGCAGCCGGGTGCCGTCGAGTTCGGCGCGCATGCCCATGCCGAGGACGACCTCGCACGCCTGGTGGAGGGGCGCGCGCAGGTGCTGCTGCTCGGTGTGCGCGACGATGGCCTGGGCCAGCGGGTGGCGGGCGTGCAGCTCGCCGGAGGCGGCCAGGCTCAGGACCTGGTCGGCGGTGTGGCGGGCGCTGAGGGTGACCACGCTGGTGACCAGTGGGCGGCCGAAGGTGAGGGTGCCGGTCTTGTCGAAGACGACGGCGGTGACCCGGCCGACGCCCTCCAGGTGGGTGCCGCCCTTGATCAGGGTGCCGCGCCGGGCGCCGTTGCCGATGGCGGCGCTGATCGCGGTGGGGGTGGCCAACCCGGCGGCGCACGGGCAGGCGACCAGCAGCATGGTCATGGCGCGGCGGGCGTCGCGGGTGACGGCGTAGGTCAGCGCGGCCAGGGCGAAGGAGACCGGGACGAAGCGGCGGGTGAAGCGGGTGGCGACGGTCTGGATCGGCGCCCGGTCGGACTGGGCCTCCTCGACCCGACTGATGATCCGGCCGACGGTGGTGTCCGCGCCGACCGAGGCGGCCCGCACCGTCAACGACCCGGAGGTGACGATCGTCCCCGCGTACACCTCGGCGCCCGCGCGGGCGTAGACGGGCAGCGCCTCGCCGGTGATCGCGGCCTGGTCCACGAGGGCTTCACCACCGGTGACTTGGCCGTCGACCGGGATGCGGTGGTGCTCGTAGACGGCGACGACATCGCCGGGGGCGACCTCCTCCAGCGCCGCCTCGACCTCGACGCCCGCCTCCCGCACCAGCCAGACCCGCTCCTCGCCGACGGTGAGCAGGTCCGCGATGGCGCGCCGGGTGCGGCGCAGGGTCAGGGTCTGGAGGAACTCGCCGATGTTGAGGAGCCAGAGGACGGTCAGGGCGACCACGTTCTCGCGCAGCACCAGCGAGATCACGGTCGCGGCGGTGACGAGGGTGTCCGTCCCCGGGTGGCCGCGGCCGCGCAGGGTCCGCAGGGCGCCGCGGAAGAACGGGACGCCGGTGAACAGGGTGATCGCGCTGAGGAGTCCGGAGGATCCGACGGCGAGGCGGGGGCGGCGCAGCAGTCTGCGCACCGCCACGGCGGCGAGGACGGCGCCGCCGACCACGAGCCGGGCCAGTTCGCCGGTGGAGGAGTCGGGGGTGGAGCGGGTGGGTCTGGCGGGCGCGGCGGCGGGCGGGGCGTCTTGCAGGGCGGCGACCAGGCGGTCGACGTCCAGCAGGTCCGGGGTCATCCAGATCACCACGCTGCCGGTGCGCGGGAAGATCCGCAGGGCCCGGAATCCGCGCAGACCGGCCAGCCGCTCGTCGACCAGGCCGGCGCTGCCGGGCCGGGCCCGCACCCACGGCACGGTCAGCCGCGCCCTGCCCGCGGCGACGGAGCAGACCTCCACCCCGGACATGGTCAGTGCTCGTGCCCGTGGTCGGGCTCGGGTCCCTCGGTGGCGACCGCGGACGGCGGCGGGACCTCCTCGCCCAGTGACGTGCGTGCCTCGGCCAGGACGTCACCGGCCTTGAGGCGGGCCTCCTCGGCTGCCGCCGCCAACCACCGCCCCGCGACGATCCCGCCGGCCACGGAACCCACAACTGCCTTGCGGACGGCGGGCTTCGCCCCGGGCAGGTGCTTGGCGGCGCCCTTGACGATCAGGGCGCCCACCACTCCGGAGACCGCGTGGTGCGCGAGGCGTCCGGCGACGGTACCGGCGAGCGCGGCGGGGTGCATCTGGGGACTCCTTCCGTCCGTACCGGGTCCTTCAAGTGTGCGACCGGACGGCGTCGCGCGGCGAGCCGGGCCCCCTCGCCCCCGGCCGGCGCGCGGTGCGCCGGGCCGCCACCAGGCGGCAGCCGAGGTAGAGGGCGAAGGCGATGGTGGTGACGTAGGGGCTGACGGGGACGGTGCCGCCGAGCGAGAGCAGGATGCCGCCCTCCATCGCGCACAGCGCGAAGACCACGCTCAACACGGGCAGCAGCAGCGGCGAGGCGGTGATCCGGGCCGCCGCGGCCGCCGGGGTCACCAGGAGGGACAGCACCAGCAAGGCCCCCACGATCTGTACACACAGCGCCACGGCCAGTCCCAACACCAGCATGAACGCCAGGGACAGGGCCCGGACCGGAACGCCCCGCGCCGCTGCCACTTCGGGGTCCACGCTGGCGAAGGTCAGCGGCCGCCAGACGATCGCCAGCGCGAGCAGCACCACCAGCGAGGTGCCGAGCAGCCAGGCGGTCTCGGGTGTGCTGACGGCGATGATCTGGCCGGTCAGGATGCCGAACTTGTTGGCCGCACGGCCCTTGTAGAGCGACAGGAACAGCACGCCGAGGCCGAGGCCGAACGGCATGATGATGCCGATCACGGCGTTCCGGTCGCGGGCGCGGACGCCCAGCAGGCCGATCGCCCCGGCCGCGATCAGGGAGCCGGCGATCGATCCGGCGACGATGTTCACCCCGGCCAGCAGCGCCGCGGAGGCGCCGGCGAACGACAGCTCGCTGATCCCGTGCACCGCGAACGGCAGGTCCCGCATGACGACGAAGACGCCGGCGAGCCCGCCGACCAGTCCGAGCAACACCCCGGCGAACAGGGAGTTCTGGACCAGCCCGAGCAGTTCGCCGTAGTGGTCGAAGTTGATGATCTGTGACCAGAACCCGGTGCCGCCCGCCCCGTCGGCGAGCAGCGCGCATCCGGCCACCGGCCCGCTCACGACTCCGCTCCCCCGCCCGCCGCGGTAGGCCCGTCGCAGTGCACGTGCCCCGCGCCCTCCTCGGGCGCCCCGACCACCACGATCCGGCCCCCGGCCCGGACCACGTCGATCCGGGTGCCGTAGAGCTCGGTCAGCGCGTGGGAGGTCATCACCTCGTCCGGCGGCCCGATCCGGTGCCCACCGCGGGCCAGGTAGAGGACCCGATCCACCAGCCCCAGCACGGGGTTGATCTCGTGCGTCACGAAGACCACGGCGGTGCCGGCGGAGCGGCGCCGCTCGCCGACCAGGTCGGTGACGGTGCGCTGGGACCGCAGGTCGAGGGAGTGCAGCGGTTCGTCACACAGCAGGATGCGCGGGTCGGTGGCGAGCGCCTGCGCCATCCGGACGCGCTGCTGCTCGCCACCGGAGAGCTGGCCGATCGGGCGGTCCGCGAACGCGCCCGCCCCGACGGCGTCCAGCAGTTCGGCCACCCGGCGGTGGAGCCCGCGCCGGGCCAGCGGTGGCCCCCAGCGGTGTCCGTCCAGCCCCAGGCGCACCAGGTCACGGGCGCGCAACGGGGTGTGCGCGGGCTGGAGGGTGTGTTGGGGCACGTAGCCGAGTCGCGCATCGCCGCTGCGGGGCGGTTGGCCGAGGACGGTGAGGGTGCCGCCGGTCAGCCGCTGCCGGCCGAGCAGCACCCGCAACAGGCTGGTCTTGCCCGAGCCGTTGGGGCCCAGGACGGCGAGGAACTCCCCGGGGCCGACGTCCAGGTCGAGGGCGTGCCACAGCACGCGCTCGCCGTACGCCAGGCGCGCCTGCCGTAGGCTGATCACCGGCGCCGCGGCACTGTCGCCCGGGCCGGCCCGCCGGTCCGTGGCTCCCGGGAGCGGTGCGTGGAACTCCGCGCGTCTCAACGCCGCTCCAACGCGCCCGTGATCGCGGCGATGTTGGCCGACATCCAGCCGAGGTAGTGCTGCCCCGGAGGCAGGGTTTCGGTCACCGGAACCACCGGTACGCCGTTGCCCTTTGCCGCCGCCTCGACCTTCTCCGACGGTGGCCCGGACGTCTGCGCGTTGTAGACCAGCACCTTGACGCGCTTGCCGGTGAACAGCGCGAGCGTCTGCTCCAGGGTGCGCGCGGAGACGTCGTTGCCGTCCTCCACGGCCCGGCTGAAGTCGGCGGGCGTGACGTTGTGCAGCCCCATAGCCCCGGTCAGGTAGAGCGGCAGCGGTTCGGTGACCGCCACCTTCGCACCGCCGTGCTCCGCCTTGATCCGGGCCTCGCGCCGCTCCAACGCCGTCAACTCGCCTTGGAACGCCGTCGTGTTGTGCCGGAAGCGTGGCGCGTCCGCGGGGTCGGCCTTCGCCAGGGTGCCGGCGATCCGCTCCGCCAGTTTCCCCATCGACGGCAGGTCGTACCACACGTGCTCGTTGAGTTCACCGCCCGTTTTCGGGGTCCTGCCGGACACCCGCACCGCGTCGATGACCGTCGGCGAGGGGTTGGCCGCGCCCTGCAACAGCCTGCCGACGAAGTCGTCGTAGCCGCCGCCGTTCTCGACGACGAGCCGCGCCTTGGACAACTCCAGGCGGTCGTAGGCGCTGGCCTGGTAGGAGTGCGGGTCCTGCGCCGGGTCGCTGATGATCGAGTAGACCGTGACCTTGTCACCACCGATGGTCTGGACCAGATCCCCGTAGACGTTGGTCGAGGTGACGACGCGGACGGGGGCGCCCGACGAACCACCGTCCTGCGTACCGGAACCAGCACCGGACGAGGCGGCGCACCCACACGCCACCACGAGGACGACGGCCAAGGAGACAACCGGACCCACGAGGCCAACCGGGCCGCGCACCAAGTGCATCCGCATCGCGGCCTCCCGTCGCACGGAGAGCCGAAACGGTTTTCGGTTCATTATCGGCCCGTCCCCGCCGGGCCTCCACCGCAGGCCGGGCGGTTGTCCACAGGGCCGGACGCGGAGCGCTCGGGTACGACACAATCGCCGCATGCTGACAGTGGGTTCCGTAGTGCTGGGCGTATCGGACGTGCAACGCGCTGCCGCGTTCTGGACCGCGACGCTGGGATACGTCCCGCGCGAGGAGATAGCCGACGACTGGGTGGTCCTGGTACCGGCGGAAGGGACCGGCGTCCAACTCTCGCTCGGGCTCAGCGAGACGCCCGTGCAGGAGCTTCCGCGGGTCCATCTCGACCTCTACGCCGGGGATGCGGCGGATCAGGCCGCCGAGGTCGAGCGCCTGCTGGGCCTGGGCGCCCAACGCGTCGACTGGGCGTACTACCCGGACGACGCCGACTTCGTGGTCCTGGCCGACACCGAGGGCAACCGCTTCTGCGTCATCGACACCGGACGGCCCTGAGGACGCCTTGCAGCGCGGACGCCGGTCCGGCACCCCCCCCGGGCTCAACGGTGCAACTTTTTGCCCAGGTCACCCCACCCCTAGGATGGGGAGATGACCGATACCGCGAGTGAGCGCGCACCGCTGGGTCGCCGCGAGCGCAAGAAGGCCGCCACCCGCCAGGCGCTGGCCGATGCCGCCCTGCGGCTCTTCGCGGAGCGGGGCTACGACGAGGTCGGCATCCGGGACGTCGCGGAGGCCGCCGACGTCTCGACCACCACGCTGTTCAAGCACTTCCCGAGCAAGGAAGCGCTGGTCTTCGACGAGGGCGACGAGATCAGGGCCGCGCTGCTCGCCGCCGTGCGCGAGCGCCCGGCGGGGCAGTCCATCCCCCGCGCGCTGCGCGACCATGTCCTGCGCGCCCGGCTCCCCAAGGGAGCCGACGCCGATCCGCGCTTCGTCCAACTCCTCGAACTCGTCGACGCCACCCCGGCGTTGCGCGCCTACGCCCGGCAGATGTGGATGCAGCACGAGATCGATCTGGCCGCGGCGATCGCCGAGGAGAGCGGCGCGCCCGCCGACGACCCGACGTGCCGGGCACTCGCCCACTTCGCCCTAGAGGCGCGCGACCTCGGCCACGGCGGCCCTGACCCCGAGGCCGCCGTCAACGGCGCCTTCGCCCTGCTCGAACGGGGCTGGTCGGGCGGGCAACGGGACGCGGCGAGCTGACCAGCGGCGGTCGGCCTCGGGCCGGCGAGCCGGGCCGTGCTCGGCTTGGTCACAGTCGAGCGCCGGGCCCGGCGTCAGCAGACCGTGCCGGGCCGGGCCGCAGTCGCTCGCAGCAGGTCGCGTAGCAGACCGAAGTCGATGGCCTGTGTCCTGCGGAACCGCAGACATCCCTTGCCCATGTCCTGCCCCGCCAGCCGTTCGGCGAACGCCTCACGCACATCACTGCGCATCAGGTAGAACGAGACGTACTGCTTCTGGCTGGCGAAGGCGATCTCGGCGACGCCGTCCCGCTCATATGCGGGCATGCCGTAGGCCATGACCTCCGTGAAGCCTGTCAGCTCCTGGCGACACAGTTGCCGCAGCTCAACCAGGGCGTCCTTGCGCTCATCGGGCACCTCGGCCAGATAGCCGTCTACATCCTTCGCGGCACTTTGCACCATCCCGAGAGGTTATGTTGCCTTCGCGATCGTGAGCAAGGCTTCCAACGCCCCCGGCACCGAGCCCGACCCACGCCGACCGGCGCCGTGAGGTGCACGATGCCAACTCCCCCACGGCCAACGGCCCGTCACCACGCAGGCATCCGCCTCATCCACGCCGCGCGGTTCGCCCCTCGGCCCGCTCCTCGGCCCGTCGGCGTCGGTACTCCGCCGCCCTGGCCTGGTAGTTCCGGTGTTCCTGGGCGTGGTCCGGCGGGAGGTGCGGGGCGTCCTGCGGGGTCGTGGCGAAGAACCGTTCCAGCCCGGCGTTGGCGCCCGCGGCGAATTCTCCGGAGCGGGGGAACATCGTCGCCTCGTAGCGGGCGAGTGCTTCCTCGACGGTGGCCTCCTCGTGGAGGGCGTGCGCGAGTTCCGCGCCGTCGAGCAGGGCGAGGTTGGCGCCGTGGCCGCCGAAGGGCGCCATCAGGTGGGCGGCATCGCCGATCAGGGTGACGCCGGGGACGCGGCCCCAGGTCAGTGGGGCGGGCAGGGCCCAGAAGGAGCGAGGGACGTAGTCGCCGTCGTTGTCGGTGAGCAGCGGGCGCAGGTCGGCGGACCAGCCGCCGAACTCCCGTAGCAGGAAGGCCCGGACGGCCGCGCGGTCGGCGAGGTCAAGGCCGGCCCGGACGTGCCAGTCGGGCTGGGCGCGGAACGCCACATAGCCGCGGACCACGCCGCTGCTGTTGCGTTGGACGATCACCGCGCGACCGTCCCCGTCGGTGGCGAACAGATGCCCGTTACCGACGAGCGCGGCGACCTCCGGATGCCGGGCGTCGACGTCGTCGAACCGGACGTCGAGGAAGGCGACCCCCAGATAACGCGGCACCGCGTCGGTCAACAGGGGCCGCACCTTCGACCAGGCGCCGTCGGCCCCA
Source organism: Streptomyces sp. NPDC090442 (assembly GCF_044769405.1). Lineage (NCBI taxonomy): Bacteria > Bacillati > Actinomycetota > Actinomycetes > Kitasatosporales > Streptomycetaceae > Streptomyces > Streptomyces sp. NPDC090442. The sequence continues at coordinate 35,059 of NZ_JBIVXW010000041.1, read as the reverse complement.
ATGAGCAGATCCGCCTCGGCGGTCGCGCCGTTGGCGAACTCCAGGCGGTGCACCCCGCGGTCGATCGGTGTCGCCTGGACGAGCTTGTGGCCCCAACGGACGGTCCCGGGGCGCACGTTGGAGTGGAGCATGGCCCGCAGTTGCCCGCGGTCGATCTCGGGCGCGGCCGCGTCCCCGTCGTCGGGGACGAACGCGGCGAGCACGGTGCCGTGGTGGTCGCGGCGACTCTTGGCCTGCCCTTCGAGGCGCGCGAACGCCATGAAGGCATCCATCAGCCCGGCGTCCTCCAGGGCGATCTGGCCGGAGTCGGCGTGCAGGTCGAGCGTCCCGCCGGGGTCTCGGGAGTCCACGGATTCGTCCGCGTCGTAGACGGTCGGCTCGATGCCGTGGTTCTGGAGGATGCGTGCGCAGAGCAGCCCGGCGGGTCCGCCGCCGATGATCGCGATGCGTGGATTGGCCGTCGTCATGGGGTCCCTTCCCTAGGCGCAGGTGTAGCGCCTCTCGGCAGGCGCTGGTGTAGCGCCTCCTCCTTCACCGTAGGGCCAACGAGCACAAAAGTGCAACAGCTCAACTTTTCCACTTGGTCAACCTTTACCGCCCCGCGACACCACCTCTCCCCAACTCCACCTGATCAGGCAATATTGACAATCCAGGTTGAACATATTTAGCGTGCAGAGCATGAGCGAACGTCGCGACGACCTCCGGACAGAGCAACTCCGCATGCTCATCGAGGCGATGACGCTGCCGGACCAGGCGGCACAGGCATGACGGGACCCGCCATACGCCCGCACGCAGCGCGCCGCACCGCGGACCACGGTGGATCCGGCTTCGACCGGAAGTTGATCGCCCCGATGGTCCTGGGCACGATCCTGAACCCGGTCAACTCCTCGATGCTCGCCGTGGCCCTGATCCCCATCGGGCAGTCCTTCGGCGCCCCGCCCGCGCAGACCGCCTGGCTGGTCTCCGCGCTCTACCTCGCCACCGCCGTCGGCCAACCGGTCATCGGGCGGCTGGTGGACTCCTACGGACCCCGCCTGCTGTACCTGATCGGCACCACACTGGTGGGCATCGCCGGCCTGTTGGGAGTGTTCGCCCCCACCTTGGACGTACTGATCCTCTCCCGCGTTCTCCTGGGATTCGGTACGTCGGCCGCCTACCCCGCGTCGATGTTCCTGTTGCGCGCCGAATCGGACCGCACGGGCCTGAAGAGTCCCAGCGGCATCCTCGCCACGCTGTCCGTCTGCGGTCAGGTCATCGCCGTCGTCGGCCCGACCGTCGGCGGGTTGCTGATCTCCGCGGGCGGCTGGCATCTGATCTTCGGCATCAACGTGCCGCTGTCCGCCGCCTGTCTGGTGCTGGGCGCGCTGCACCTGCCGCGCCTGGCCACCCTCAAGGAGGTCAGCGGCGTCCGTCCCGCACGGCGGACGGACGTCGCCGGGATGGCGCTGTTCGCGGCCACGCTCACCGCCTTCATGCTGTTCCTGATGGACCCGCGGGTCGGCACCTGGTACCTGCCGGTGCTCGGCACGGCGGCGGGCACCGCGTTCGCCGTGCGGGAACTGCGCACGCCCGAGCCGTTCGTCGACCTCCGGGTCCTGCGCGGCAACGCCCCACTGCTGGCCACCTACGGCCGGCAACTGCTCGCCTACACCACGTCCTACGCCTTCCTGTACGGCTTCACCCAGTGGCTGGAGGAGGGGCGCTCGCTCAGCGCCAAGGCGGCCGGGTTGCTCCTGCTGCCGATGTCGGCGGTGGCCGTGGTGATCACCGCGATCACCGGCCGGCGCGCCGCGGTCCGCGGCAAGCTGGTCGTCGGAGCGGTGGTCCAACTCGTCGGCTGTACGGCCCTGTTGTTCGCCGACTCGGCAAGCCCCCTGTGGCTGCTGGCGCTCATCGCCGCCGTCGTCGGCGTCCCGCAAGGGCTCAACGGCCTGGCCAATCAGAACGCGCTGTACGCCCAGGCCGATCCGGCCCGGATGGGGTCGTCCGCCGGGCTGCTGCGCACCTTCACCTACCTCGGCGCGCTCGCGGCCTCGGCCGCCAACGCCGCCTTCTTCCGGCACGGCGTCACCACCGACGGCCTGCACCACCTGAGTTGGCTACTGCTCGTCGCCGCCGCACTGTTCCTGGTGGCGAGCGTCGCCGACCGCTCGCTGCACCGCATCGGCCGGTCCGGGGATACGACAGCCGATGTTGATCCCGAGGCCGATGACGTCGGCTCGTCTCCCGGGAGTCGGGCGGCCGGCCGTTGATCGGCATCCGGGCCCGGCCCAGGTCCGTGCCTCCGCACCATCCCACGCCACACGAAACACCCAAGTACCAGCAATCAGCCAAGTACACGCAATCAGCAAGCAGTTCACGTAGCGAGAGAGACCCCACCATGACCGTCAGCACCCTTGACCCCAAGACCGCCCTGGTCGTCATCGACCTGCAGAACGGCCTGCGGGGCGTGCCGGGCGCCCCGTACTCCCTGGGCGAGGTGATCGAGCGGAACGTCCAGCTCGCCGACGCCTTCCGCGCCCGGGAGTTGCCCGTCGTCCTGGTCCGCGTCAGCTTCGCCCCCGACGGCTCCGATGTGGTTCCGGGCCGGACCGAGGAGCCTCGCCGCTCCCAGACCCCGCCCGCCGGCTGGGACGAGATCGTGCCCGAACTCGCCGGCCACGCGGGGGACATCACCGTCACCAAGCGCAACTGGTCAGCCTTCTACGGCACCGACCTCGATCTTCACCTGCGGCGCCGGGGCGTCACCCAGATCGTGCTGACGGGGGTGGCCACCAGCATCGGCGTGGAGTCCACCGCCCGCACCGCGCACGAGCACGGCTACCACCTCACTCTGGCCACCGACGCCATGACCGACCTGGACGCGGACGCCCATCAGCACAGCATCGGCAGGATCTTCCCCCGCCTCGGCGAGCGCGGCACCACCGAGGAGATCCTGGAACTGCTCGCCAAGACCCACGGCTGATCCTGGCGTTGGGCGGCTGCCCCTGGCTTCCCCCAAAGTCCGGGAGGGCAGGGGCGGCCGCTACGCCCGTTCGTCGAGGAGGCCGGCCACCAGGTCGTGGGCGTAGCCGGCTTCGAGAGGACCGGGGCGGAACAGGATGCGGTACATCATCGGGGCCACGACGTGGTCGAGGACCACGTCGACGTCGGGCGTCCGCTCGCCCCGGTCGGTGGCGCGGGCGAGGATGACGTCGATCTGGTCGGCCGCGTAGGCGGAGCACTGGCCGGCGTTGCTGCCGTCCGGGTCGCCGAGCAGTGCGTCGCGGATGTAGGCGCGGCCGGGCGGCGACGCCATCTCGTCGAGGAAGTGCTCCGCCCACGTTCGCAGGTCGGAGGCGAGGTTGCCGCGGTCCTCGGGCGGAGACTCCGGGCGCAGGCGCTCGACGGCCACGTCGGAGAGCAACTCCCGCAGATCGCCCCAGCGCCGGTAGATCGTCGACGGGGTGACACCGGCCCGTGCGGCGACCAGCGGCACGGTCAACGCGTCGCGGCCCAGCTCGGTTTCGAGTTCGCGCACCGCGGTGTGGACCGCTTCCTGGACGCGGGCACTGCGGCCACCGGGGCGCACCATCGGTCGGGGACTCATACCATCACCCTAAGCCCTTAACGCAAAACTCTTGCGTCTAGTGGGCGTGGGGCGCGAGCGGCTCGCCCGTCCGGCCTCACGCCGCCACCGGGGCGAGCGCACGGGCCGGCTCGGACTGCTCGTAGGCGTGGCCGGCCCGCAGCAGCACGGGCTCCCCGAGAGGCCGCCCGAGCAACTGCATGCCGATCGGCATGCCCGCCCGGTCGTGGCCCACCGGTATCGAAAGCGACGGCAGTCCGGTGACGTTGGCGGGCGCGCAGAGCCGCACATAGGCGTCCGAGACGCTCTCGACCGTGCCGTCGGGCCAGGAGATCGTCTCCTGGTCGGCCGGTACGGCGGTCATCGGGACGGTCGGGGCGGCGATCACATCGACCTCTGTCAGCAGGCGCTCCCACTCCTGGCGCATCAGGGTGCGGGCGCGCTGGGCACGTACGTAGTCGCCGGCGGGCATCAGCGTGCCGGCTTCGAGGAGGATGCGGACGTCGTCGCCGTAGTGGTCGGGAGCGGTCCGGAGGGTCTGCTCGTGGTAGGCGGTGGCCTCGGGGACCATCAACCCCCAGTGGGTCGCCTGGATATACCGGGTCAGGGGAATCTCGACCTCGACGAGCCGTGCGCCGAGCGCCTCCAACTGGCCGACGGCGCGCCGGACCGCGGCCTCGACGTCCGGATCGACCCGGTCGAAGAAGTAGTTCCGGGGGACGCCGACGCGCAGTCCTGTCAGATCGGTGCCGCTGGGCGGGAGGTGTTCGGCGAGGGACGTGGTCAGAGAGGCGGGGTCGCGCGGATCGGGGCCGGCCAGCGTGGACAGGACCAGGGCCGCGTCCTCGACGGTGCGGGTGAGCGGGCCGACGTGGTCCAACGACCAGGAGAGCGCGGTGACTCCGCGCCGCGGGACCAGGCCGTACGTCGGCTTCAGGCCGACGATCCCGTTCAGCGCGGCGGGTACCCGGATCGATCCGCCGGTGTCCGTCCCCAGGGCGAAGCCGGCGGCTCCCGCGGCCACGGCGACGGCCGAGCCACCGCTGGAGCCGCCCGCGGTCCGGCTCAGGTCCCAGGCGTTGTGGGTCTGAGGGGTGGTCAGTCCGTAGGCGAACTCATGGGTGTGGGTCTTGCCGACGAGCACCGCTCCGGCCGCCGCCAGGCGTGCGGCGACCGTGCTGTCCTCGTCCGCGCGATGGCCGCCGCGGACCCGGGAACTGGCCGTGGTCGCCATGCCGGCGACATCGATCATGTCCTTTATCCCCATGGGGATTCCGTGCAACGGGCCGCGGAACCGGCCGTCCGCGGTCTCCCGTTCCGCCGCGCGCGCCGAGCGGCGGGCCCGCTCCGCGGTGACGGTCACGTAGGCACCCAGTTGTGGCTCGACCTGCTCGATGCGGTCGAGCACGGAGTCGACCAACTCGACGGGCGACAGCTCCCGGGCGCGGATCGCGTCCGCCGCGGCGGCGAGGGAGAGCTCATGCGGCTGCATCGGACTTCTCCTCCCCCACGCGGTAGGAAGCGGCGGGCGGGACATCTGCGAAATCCAGCTCCCGCAGGGTCGAGACGACGGCGTGGATGTGGGCGGCGACGGCCGCCACCGCGTCGTGGCGATCGTCGGGCAGCGGAAGCCCGGAGCGGGCGGCCCAGCGGGCGGCCTCCGGAGGCGTGAGCGTGGCGGCAGGCAAAGGCATGGGGGCGTCTCCTGATCGTTCCGTCGCTCCGTTGCATGGTGTGCGGGCACACCCACAATCAAAAGCTAACTGTTTGCTTTAACCGACGATAGCCTCTACTCTCGACTTAACGCAAACGGATTGCTTTTAGTTTCCCGCTCGCGCCCCGCTCCACGCCGGCACGACGAACCAGCCGGACAGAGCATGGAAGAGCGAGAAGGAAAGGACGCATGATGCGCACTCCCCCCACTACCGAAACCGCCGGCCGCACCGGTCCCGCCATCCCCTCGTGGACCGTCGGCGACCTCACCGTCCACCGCATCGACGAGACCCGCCTGCCACAGGAGACCGGCCCCTGGCTGCTGCCGAGTGCCACACCGGAGGTGGTCGACGAACACGACTGGCTACGCCCCGACTTCGCGGACGAGGACGGCATCCTCCGCCTCTCCACCCACAGCTTCGCCCTCACCGTCGGCGGCCTGCGCGTGCTGATCGACACCGGGATCGGCAACGGCAAGACCCGCGCCAACCCCGCCTGGCACGACCTCCACACCGACTACCTGGAGCGCCTCACGGCAGCCGGTTTCGCCCCCGAGAGCGTCGACCTGGTCATCCTGACCCACCTGCACGCCGACCACGTCGGTTGGAACACCCGGGCGCAGGGCGGCACCTGGGTCCCCACCTTCCCCAACGCCCGCTATGTGGTCTCCCGAGCCGAGCGGGAGTTCTGGGCCGGGTACGCGATGGACGAGCCGCGCCGGCAGATGTTCCGCGACTCGGTGCTCCCGGTCGAGGAGGCCGGGCTGCTCGATCTCGTCGACGTCCCGCCCCAGGGCGTCGAGGTCGCCACCGGGCTGCGGCTACTGCCCACCCCCGGGCACACCCCGGGCCATGTCGCGGTGGAGATCAGCAGCCAGGGCGCCACCGCGCTGGTCACCGGCGACTGCACCCACCACCCCGTCCAGTTCGCCGACCCGGCCATCGGCAGCTGCGTCGACATCGACCCCGCCGAGGCCCTGGCCACCCGCCGCGCGCTCTTCACCGCACTCGCCGGCAACGAAACCCTCGTCCTGGGCACCCACTTCCCCCCACCCACCGCCGGCCGCGTGGTCCCCACGGGCACCACCTACCGACTCGCCCCCGTCCCGCCGAGCGACATAGCCCTCGGGTGACCTCCGCTCCCTGGCCTCAAGGCCGGGGGCGGCCACCACACGGCCCCGACCAACCGCCAAGAGGCAGACCCTTTCCTCCAGTTCGGTATCCGTGCGGTTCGATCCACTGGCCGACCGCGTGGATAGCGTTGTTGGCCGGAGAGCGGGGGCGGGATGCGGGTACCCGCCGTTACGCCGCGCGGCTTCGGTTGACTGATCTCTCCCTACACGACCGATCTCTCCCCACACGTCCGGCTCCGTGTGCTCAGCTCCGCGCGTCCGACTCCGCGCGTCCGGCTCCGTGCCCGGAGACACGTGTGGTTCGGCCCTACGGCCGGCCGCGAATGCGGAATGCGGAATGCGCCGCTCTCAACTTCGCGCTCTGCCGCGGGGCTTGGTCCCTATGGCCGGCGCCCCCGGGAGTGCGCCGACAACCGGCCAAGGCCGCGCGCCCTTGTGCGCGCGGCGGTTACAGGCGGTCGACCAGGTACTGGGTGGCCAGGCTGGTGACGGACACCACCAGCCACAGGCAGCCACCGAGCAGGAGTGGTGCGGCGCCGGCTCGGCGCAGTTTGGAGGGTTGGGTGGACAGGCCGATCGCGGAGAGGGCGACGGTGATCAGGAAGACCGCGAGCGTGCTGAGCGGACCGTGCACCGCGGAGGGGATGAGGCCGGCGGTGTTCACGGCCGCCAGGGCGAGGAAGCCGGCGAGGAACCACGGCACCAGCCGACCGACGCGCACCCGGCCGGGAAGTTCCTGCCCCGAACCGGCGGCGCCGGCACCGGCGTCGGCCATCCGCGCGCGTCGGCGGGCGAGGGCGGCGAGGCCGAGGCAGATCGGAATGATCAGCAGTGTGCGGGCGAGCTTGACCACCACCGCGTAGTCGGCCGCCCCGCTGCCGTAGGTGGTGGCTGCCGCGACGACCGACGACATGTCGTTGACCGCGGTGCCGGCGAACAGGCCGAAGGCGTGCTGACTCATGTCCAGCAGATGCCCGAGGACGGGGAAGGCCAGCACCGCGGCGACGTTGAAGACGAAGATCGTGGAGACGGCGTAGGCCACCTCCGCCTCGGCCGCGCCGATGATCGGTGTGACCGCGGCGATCGCGGAGGCGCCGCAGATGCCGGTGCCCACGCCGATCAGGGTGCGCAGGTCGCGGACGACGCCGAGGCGGCGTCCGATGAAGTACGCCGCCGCCAGGCAGGCTGCGAGGGACACGATCATCACGGGCAACGAGCCGACACCGACCCGCAGCACCTGCCCCAAAGACAGTTGCGCGCCCAGTACCACCACCGCGGTCTGGAGCACTCCGCGTCCGGCGAAGGCGATGCCCGGTCGCATCCGGTCGCCGGGCCGCGCCAAGACCGCCACCAGCACGCCCAGCACGATCCCGATCACCGGTCCGCCGATCACGGGCGCCAGTCGACCCAGCACGGTCGCAACCAGAGCGACGGCGCCGGCCAAGGCGAGCCCGGGCAACCGGTCGGCGAGGGCGGCGCCGCGCCATCGAGCGGTGGCAACGCGGGGCAGGCGGATGGTCTCCGACCGGGTGGGGCTGGCGTCCTTCATGATCACCACTCTGGGCCGCCCCGCGCTCGCTCTGTAGCCCTTGATCGAGCAGGAGCTCATAGCCCTGGCGTATGACCGACACATACGCTACGGCTGTGACAGATTCCCCCACGTCAGATCGCCCTGCCCCTCCCCTTCCCGCTCACCTCCCCCTGCGCACACCCGACCTGGAGTCGCTGCGGCTCCTCGTTCTCGTGGCCGACCTGGGGAGTCTGGGCCGCGCGGCCGAGCGGCTACGGATATCCCAGCCGTCCGCCAGCCGTCGACTGTCGACGCTGGAGCGTGGGCTGGGGCTCGTGTTGGTCGACCGGACGCGGCGCGGCTCCCGGCTGACGCTGGCCGGGCAGGTCGTCACCGGACATGCCCGCAGCGTCCTGGACGAGTTGGACGGGCTGCTCGCCGGAGCTGGCAAGCTGCGCGACCGGCGGGAGGCCGAACTGCGCGTCGCGGCGAGCCTGACCATCGCCGAGTACCTGCTGCCGGTCTGGATCAGCGAGCTGCGCGGCCGCCGACCGGAGTTGTACATCGGGCTGCAGGTGACCAACAGCGAGCACGTGCCCGAACTGGTCGAATCGGGCGAGGCCGACGTCGGGTTCATCGAGGGTCCGCACCTGTCCCGGGTGATGTCCACGCGGCAGGTGGCCGAGGACCGGCTCGTCGTCGTGGTCGACCCCGGTCACCCGTGGGCGCGACGCCGCGAGCCGCTCTCGGCTCGGGAACTGTCCCGAACGCGGCTGGTGTTGCGGGAGAGCGGCTCCGGCACGCGCCAGACCCTGGACCGCGCCCTGCACCTGGCCGGCCATGACCGGGCCCGGCCGTTGGTCGAGCTCGGTTCGACGGCCGCCGTGCGTGGCGCGGTGATCGCCGGCACCGGGCCGTCCGTCCTGAGTGAGCTGGCCGTCCGAGGAGACATCGCCGAAGGCCGCCTGACGGGCGTCGACGTGGCGGGCATCGATCTCACGCGCGATCTGCGCGCGGTCTGGCCCACCGGTCGACGGCTGGTGGGACCGGCGGCCGAACTGGTCATGGTGGCACGGCAGGAGAACGCCGGCTGAGCCTCGCCACACCGAGGTGGTGTGCAGGTGACCTTCTGGTGGGCCTCGGTCGAGTCCTGTGCCGGGCGGGCCGGGTGGGCCGGGCAACGAGCTGCGCACAGCACGGTTGACCGGGGGTCGCGGCGCGCCCTCCGCACAACACGGCCGCCCTCGCGCCTGGCCCGCGGAGCGTGCTCCGTCCGGCCGTTGCTCGCCCGCGCTGCTGGGGCACTGCGGCCAAAAGCGGCCGCTGCCGGCGTGATGGGACAAGGCGTCAGCTTGCCGGAGTCCGATCCCGGTCGGTGTGGGCCTGGTCCGGTTCGCGTACCAGGCGGGTGGCTGCGAGGGAGAGGACGGCGGCGGCGGTCGCGACCCAGGGGGCCAGGCGGACGCGTCCGGCGTCGGCCAGGGCTTCGGCAAGGAGAGGAAAGGTCCCGCCGAAGAGGGCGACGGAGAGGGTCAGGGGCAGGCCCATGGCCACCACGCGGATGGGTACGGGGAAGAGGCGGGCGAAGAAGACGTTGGCGGTGGCGAGGGGGCCGGCCAGGCAGGCCAGGACGAGGGTCGCCGCGATCCACGGCGGAAGGCGCCCTGCGCCTACCGCCGCGTAGGCGGGGACCGTGGCCAGCGCGGTGAGCAGCAGGCCGACGCGGAAGACCGGCCGGGCGCCGACCCGGTCCGCCAGCGCTCCGGTGGCGGCCATCATGACGAGGAGGATCAGCAGCGGCGCGACCATCGCCGTGGTGCTCAGCGCGTCGGCCGCTCCTCCGGTGTGCCGTACGTACTCCGGCAGGTAGGTGATGGTCAGGTAGTAGCCCGAAGTGAGGCCGGCCGTCATGAGGAAGACGGCCGTGGCGTTGCGTCTGACGGGGTGCCAGGAACGGGCGTCCGCTCTGCCCCCGCGCTGGCGGCCGGAGCGGGCGAAGGCCAGGAATTCCGGGGACTCCGCGGCCCAGCAGCGAACGAGTGCGGCGGCGGACCCGAGCAGCCCGCCCACGGCGAATCCGACCCGCCAGCCGCCCTCGCGCAGCCCCTGCGGCCCGAAGTAGGCGAGTAGACCCGCCAGCGCCAGGTAACACAGCATCGTGCCGAGGATCACGCCGCCGTAGGCGATGCCGCTGTAGAGCATCCGGCGCCCCGGCGGAGCCGTCTCGGTCACGTACGCGGCCACGGTGGAGTTGTCGGCGCCCGCGACCAGGCCCTGGAGGATGCGCACCAGCACCAGGAGCGCCACCGAGCCCACGCCGAAGCGGCCGGCGGTGGGCAGGGCGGCGAGGGCGAGGCTGCCGGCCGCCAGTACCACCATGGAGAGCAGCATGAGCGCCCGGCGGCCTTGTCGGTCACCGAACCGGCCCAGCAGCACGCTGCCCAGTGGCCTCGCCAGGAAGCCCACGGCGAATCCGCTGTAGGAAACCAGCGTCCCCGCCGCACCGGGCGCGACCAACTGGCCGGAGAAGTACGGGACCAGCAGCGCGTAGAGCGTCCAGTCGAACGTATCGACCACGCTCCCCGCGGTGGCCGCCCACAGGCTCCGGCCTCCTGCCGTCCGCACGTTCCCGCTGCCCTCCTGCCTGTCGGTTCCCGCCGGTTCCCGCAAGACGCCCCGCGCCTCCCTCATCTGCCCGTTTTCCGTGCGCGCGTCCCCCTTGCTCCAACTCGACATCGGCGAACGGCCCGTCAACCTGAAGTCCGGGAGCGCAGTGCGCGGGAGCGCGCGGCGCTTGTGTGGTGGTGATGGGGGCGAGCGGGCGTGTGCGCACGGGTGAGGAGCCGTTCGGGAACTGTGGGAACTCGTGACGCGACACGGTTCGTGGGCGTCGCCGACGGATCAGTGAGCAGACGGGTTCGGGGAGGGCTCCGTGCGTGTCGTCGCGGGTCTCCCGACGCTTCTCGGCCGGCCGGACCGGTGCGTGAGAATCGGGTGTCAGAACGGCAGTGCGCGGTCTGCGTAGGCATGCATCGGTTCGCTCCTCCCCGGCTCCGTCCGCAGGCCGTAGTCGTGGAGTCCGAGCCGCTCGGCAACCGCGCGGGAGCCGGTGTTGTGCGCGAGGATCCAGGCGATCACGGGCAGCTCGGGGCCGTGCTGCCCGGCGACGCGGAGGGCGGCGCGGCTGATCTCCGTGGCGTAGCCCTTGCCCCAATGGGCGTGCCGTCGGCGGCGCCGCGCCGGCACGGTCGAGATCGGCAACGCCACCGCTCCTACCTCGACTTGCGACTCCTCGTGATCAACCTCGGCTTCCGCTGGCGGAGTTGGTGCGCGGAGACCAACGAGTGAGTCCCAGATGACACCGCGTGAGCCCCAGAGCACCACACCACCATCCTCACCCGCATCACGACTCTTCTCGTGCACCGACCATTGACACCCGCAACCAGTTGATCAATCATGACTCTTGGGAATAAGGAACAAAATATCGAGTATTTTCGGCCCCGCTAGGACAGTTGGCCGCGGCAGCGATCCCTGGATATCGCCACCGTGGCGCAAAAGCGAGCACCTGGTGGGTGGCGGTTGTGGCCCTTCGACACTCCGACGCCCCCTGCCGGCTGGGCACGGGCTCAGCCCCCCGTGCCGGCGGCGTTTCGTGCGCCAATGGCCGGTTCGGCACCGCCCGTTGGGTGGCGTGCGGGCACTTCGAATGTCCTCCCCCACAGAGGAAAGCGATGGTTCTCCCGGTGACACAGACCTTCCCGCACCCGAACGGCGTCCCCTCCGAGCGAGCGGTCCGGCCCGGTGCCGCGGCGCCGGGTGAGGGACCGCCGCAGCCGCTGTCCTTCGCCCAGCAACGCCTTTGGGTGTTGGACCAGTTGGAGGGGGCCGAGGCGGCGTACAACGAGATGGTGGTGCACCGGCTGCGCGGCCCGTTGGACGCGGTGGCGCTGGCCCGGGCGCTGGACGCGGTGGCGGCGCGGCACGATGTGCTGCGGGCCCGGATGGTCACCGTCGACGGCGAGGTGTACCAGGTCGCGGGTCCGGCCGATGCCGGGTATCCGCTGGTCACGGTCGACCTGTCGGGCGAGGCGGATCCCGAGGCGCGGCTGGCGGAGGTGCAACGGGCGGAGGCCGAGGCGCCGTTCGAGCTGGGCGTCGGGCCGTTGGCGCGGGGTCGGCTGGTGCGCTTGGCAGCGGAGGATCACGCGCTGTTGTTGACGATGCATCACATCGTGTTCGACGGCGCGTCGATGGTGGTGATGATGCAGGAGTTGGGGGCGCTGTACGCGGCGTTCCTGGGCGGCGCCGAGGCTCCGTCGGAGGTGTCGGGGGCGCCGGAGCTCCAGTATGCGGACCATGCCCGGCGGCAGCGGGAGTGGGCGGCGGGGCCCGAATGCGCCGCGCAGGGGGCTTACTGGCAGGAGCAACTCGCCGGCGCGCCACCGTTGTTGGAGGTTCCGGCGGACCGACCGCGGCCGCCGGAGCAGGATCACCGCGGAGGGCGGGTGGCGCTGCGGGTCGACGCGGAGGTGACCGCGGCGCTGTCCCGGCTCGCCCGGCGGCACGGTGGCACCCTCTTCGTCGCGGCGCTGACCGGCTGGTCGGTGGTGCTGTCGCGGTTGACCGGCCAGTCCGACATCGTTGTCGGAGCCCCGGCGGCGAACCGGCGTGGTCGGGCGGCCGGCGAGGCGATCGGCTTCTTCGTCAACTCGCTTGCGCTGCGCACGGATCTGTCCGGGAGCCCGACGGTCTCCGATGCGCTGCGGCGGGTGCGGGCCGTGGTGCGGGGCGCCCTGAAGCACCAGGACGTGCCGTTCGAGCGGGTGGTGGAGCTGGTCAATCCGCCGCGCAGTGCCGCGCACACGCCGCTGTTCCAGACGATGTTCGCCTGGACGCCGTCCCGGCGGGGGCTGTTGGACTTGCCGGGAGTGGCCGCGGAGCCGCTGGAGATCCCGTTCGCGGCGGCCAAGTTCGACCTCGCGCTGTCGCTGGCGGAGGAGGACGGGTGCCTCGTCGGGCATCTCGACTACGCCACCGCGCTGTTCGATCACGTGACGGCCGAGCGGTACGCGGGGTATCTGCGGCGGGTGTTGGGCGAGATGGCCGCCGCGCCGGAGCGGGAGATCGGCGATCTGACGCTGCTGGGCGAGGCGGAGGAGCGGCGGTTGGTGGCCGATTGGGACGCGACGCGCGGAGCGGGTGCCGTGCCGGCGGCGGCTCCTGGTGGGCTGGTGGCTCGGTTCGACGCGCAGGTCGCGGAGCGTCCCGGTGCCACGGCGGTGGACGCCGCCGGTCGGCGGCTCGACTACCGGTCGTTGGCGCGTCGGGCGGGGCGGCTGGCACGGGCGTTGGTCGAGCGTGGGGTGCGGCCCGGTCAGGTCGTGGGTGTGCACGCCGGGCGGACGCCGGAGTTGGTGGTGGGTGTCCTGGGCGTGCTCAAGGCGGGTGCCGCGTTCCTGCCGCTCGATCCGGGGCAGCCGGCCGAGCGGCTGGCCGCGATGGTGGCGGACGCCGATCCGGCCCTGGTGTTGACCGATGTCGCGGACGCCCCGGATGCCTGGCTGGATGTGCGGGCGGTCGAGGCGGAGGCGGGGTCGGACGGGGCGCCGGAGGTGGTGGCGGGGCCCGGGGACCTCGCCTACGTGCTCTACACGTCCGGGTCGACGGGGCGGCCCAAGGGCGTGGCGGTGACCCACGGCAGCCTGCTGAACCTGTTGGACACCTGGCTGGACCGGTTCGGGGCGGTGCCCGGCGAGGCGGCGTCGGCGTGGTCCGGCATCGGCTTCGACGTCGCGGTCCAGGAGTTGCTGCTGCCGTTGACGACGGGCGCGGAGCTGCATCTCGTGCCCGACGAACTGCGGGCCGATCCCGAGGCGTTGTTGGGGTGGATGGGCGAGCGGCGCATCGTGCAGGCGTATCTGCCGCCGACGTATGTGCGGTGGATCGACGAGGCGCCACGGGAGCGGTTGGCGGGGCTGGTGCTGCGGCAGTTGCTGACGGGGGTGGAGTCGCTGCCCGAGCGGGCGCTGTACCGGATGGAGCGGGCGCTGCCGGGCCTGCGGATCTGTTACGGCTACGGGCCCACCGAGGCCACCGTCTACAGCACCGTTTACACCGATCCGCAGCCGCTGGACCGGCCGTGTCCGATCGGTCGGCCGCTGGGCAACACCCGGCTGTACCTGCTCGACGACCGGCTGCGGCCGGTCCCGCCGGGCGTCACGGGCGAGATCTGGTTGGGCGGCGCGTCGCTGGCGGAGGGCTACTTCCGGCGCCCCGATCTGACCGACGAGCGGTTCCGGGCCGATCCGTTCGTGCCGGGCGGGCGGATCTACCGCACCGGTGACCTGGCGCGCCGACTGCCCGACGGCAATGCGGAGTTCCTGGGCCGTCGGGACGACCAGGTCAAGCTGCGCGGCTTCCGGATCGAGCCGCGCGAGGTGGAGACGGCGCTGCTGGCGCTGGACGGGGTGCGGGAGGCGGCGGTCCTCGCCGACCGGGACGACGCCGGGGAGTTGCGACTGGTGGCCGCCCTCGGCCGGGGCGGGCGGGCGTCGCGCCCGCCGCAGGAGTGGCGCACCGCGCTGGCCCGACTACTTCCGGACCACATGGTCCCCGCGGTCTTCGTCGAGCTTCCCACCCTGCCGCTGAACCGCAGCGGCAAGGTGGACCGGGCGGCGCTGCTGGCGGCGGTGCGGGCGGTGCCGTCGCAGGTGAACACCGTCGCGCCGCGCGATCACGTGGAGCTGGCGCTGCACCGCATATGGCAGGGCGTGCTGCTGCGTCCGTCGATCGGCATCGGCGACAACTTCTTCGCCATCGGCGGCACTTCGGTCTCCGCCATCAAGGTGGTCTCGGCGATCCGGGCGGAGTTCGGCGAGGTGCTGCCGGTCCGGGACATGATGACGCACCCGACGATAGAGGCGCTGGCCGGGCGGTTGCGATCCGGTGCGGCCGGGCAGCCGCAAGGCAGTCTGATCGAGTTCCGGGCGGGTACGGGACGGCGGCGGGTGGTGTGCGTCCATCCGGCGGGCGGGACGGCGTTCTGTTACCTGCCGCTGGCGACGGCCCTGCCGCCGGAGGTCGGCGTGTACGGCGTGCAGTCGCCGGGGCTGAACCCCGGGGAGACGCCGCTGCCGTCGGTCGGGGCGATGGCCGAGGGGTACCTGCGGCTGATCGGGGTGCGCGAGGACGAGTCGCTGGTGCTGTGCGGGCTCTCGTACGGCGGGTTGATCGCCCATGAGATGGGGCGGCTGTTGGCGCGGTCGGGGCACCGGCGGTTCAGCGTGGTGCTGTTGGACACCCGGAGCACCGACGACCCGGTGGAGCGCGCGGCGTTCGCGCCGGTGGACGCGGCGGAGTTCCGCGCGAAGCTGGTGCGGTTCAACGGGATGTACCCGGGCATCGAGGACGCCCAGATCGATCGGTACTTCCGGATCTACAACCACAACCGGATGACCGCCCGGGACTACGAAGTCCCCTTCTCCCCGGCCCGGTTGGTGTTCGTCCAGGCCACCGAGGAGGGTGACGAGGCGGCGGTGCGGGGCGCGGTGGAGTTCTGGGAGCGGCGGGCCGGTGGCGGTCTGGTGACCGAGCCGGTGCGCTGCGGTCACTGGGACGTGTTGGAGGGCGACCAGGTGCCGCGGGTGGCGGAGCTGATCGTCGGGGAGTTGGGGCGCTCGGCCGCACCACCGCCGTCGGGCCCGGCCCCGGCCGCGAGCTCCTGTCCGGGTGGGGCGGCGTGATGGGGGCGGCGGCCGGGGGGTCGGCGGAGGTGACGGGCCTGGCCCAGGGCGTGCACGCGCAGGCCCTGCGCACCCCGGGGACGACCGCGGTGTGTGACGGGAAGGTGTCCTTGGACTACGCGGCGCTGGACGCGGCCGGCGCCGCGGTCGCCGAGGAGCTGTGCCGCCGGGGGGTGCGTCCGGGGCAGGCGGTGGCGGTGCAACTGCCGCGGTCCTGGCGGCTGGTCGCGGTGATGCTCGGCGTGTTGCGGCTGGGCGCCCGGGTGGTCCCGCTCGATGCGCTGAGCCCGCGGGAGCGCCGGCGGCACATCCTCGCCGACGCGGACGCCGTGGTCCTCGTGCACGGCCCGCGACGGCCCGACGGGCTGCCGGAGGGCGTTCTGCCGCTGGCCGCGGACGGGTTGCTCGCCGGGCGGGAGGATCTCCCGGCCCCGCAGCGTCCGCCGTTCACCGGTGCGCCGGTCTCGTTCCTCTTCTACACGTCCGGAACGACCGGGCTGCCCAAGGGCGTTGAGGTGCGGGACGCGGGAGTGCTGCGGCTGGCCCGGCCCGGCTATCTGGAGCTGACCGCGGGCGCCCGGTTCGCGTGCCTGTCCAATCCGGCCTTCGACGCGCTCACCTTCGAGGTGTGGGTGCCGCTGCTGACCGGCGGCACCTGTGTGATCGTCGACGACGCGGACGTGCGCGACCCGGAGCGGCTGGCGGCCGTGCTGGTGCGCGAGCGGATCGACACGCTGTTCGTCACCGCGGCGCTGTTCAACGCCGTCGTCGACACCGCGCCCGGCTGCTTCGCCGGCGCCCGGCAGGTGCTGATCGGCGGCGAGCAGCTCAACGCCCGGGCCCTCCGCGGCTGGTACCGGCACAACCCCGGCGCCCCCACCGCGCTGCTCAACGGCTACGGGCCGACGGAGACCACCACGTTCGCGGTGTCCTACCGGGTGCCGCGCGACTTCGCCGGGGACGTGGTACCGATCGGGCGTCCTCTGCCGGGGACCGGTGCGGTGGTGGTCGCCGACGGACGGCGGGTCGCGGTGGCCGGGGAGGTCGGCGAGCTGTGCCTGTCGGGCTCGGGGGTGGCCGCCGGGTACCGCAACCTGCCCGAGGAGACGGGGCGCCGCTTCGTCCGGCTGCCGTGGTACGACGGCGGCCGGGAGCGGCACTACCGCACCGGCGACCTGGTGCGGGCGGACGCCGACGGGCTGTTGACGTACGTCGGCCGGGTCGACCGGCAGGTGAAGGTGCGGGGCTTCCGGATCGAGCCGGGCGAGTTGGAGCGGCGGATCGTCGCGCATCCGGCGGTGCGGCGGGCGCATGTCTGCACCCGTCGGGCCGGGGCGGACGGCCCGTACGAGCTGCTGGCGTTCCTGGTGGCCGACGACGGGCTGTCGTACGCGGAGTTCGAGCGGCACCTCGCCGACGGGCTGCCCACCTACATGCGGCCGCACCACCTCTTCCTGGTCGATGAGGTGCCGCTGACCGCCAACGGCAAGGTCGACGAGACGGCGCTGCTGGCGCGCGCGGAGCGGCCGTGGCGGCGCCCGGCGGGCGGCCCGTCCGCGGTGGTCACGCCGTGGCAGCGGGAGGTGTTGGGGCTGGCCG
Source organism: Streptomyces sp. NPDC090442 (assembly GCF_044769405.1). NCBI lineage: Bacteria > Bacillati > Actinomycetota > Actinomycetes > Kitasatosporales > Streptomycetaceae > Streptomyces > Streptomyces sp. NPDC090442. Next base: position 17,795 of record NZ_JBIVXW010000041.1, on the reverse strand, counting down.
GTGCGGTGCTGGGGCTGCCGGACGTGGCGCCGGGTGACCGGTGGGTCGCGGCCGGCGGCGACTCGTTGAAGGCGCTGCGGTTCTGCTTCGAGGTGCGGCGCCGCTGGGGCTGCGAGCTGGACCGGGGGCTGGTGCTCGGCGGCGATCTCGCGTCGATCGCCGAGGCGGTGGCGACCGCCCGCGGCGCCGAGGGCTCGCCGTACCCGGCGGTGCCGCCGCCCTCCGGGGCCGAGCGGGCCCCGGCCACCAGCGAGCAGCAGCGCCTCTGGCTGCACCAGCAGCGCTCCCCCGGCTCCCGCGCCTACCACGTGGGCCAGGCGTTCCGGCTCGACGGAGTGGTTGACGCGGCGGCGCTGCGACGTGCGCTGCGGGGGCTGGTGGCGCGTCATCCGGCGCTGCGGACCGGCTTCGAGGCGACGCCGGAGGGGCTGTGCCAAGTGGTGGGCGCGCCGTACGACCCGTGGACCGAGCCGTACCGGGTGCCGGTCGACGAGGAGGGCCAACGCGCCTTCGCCGCCGAGTACTTCGCCGAGCCCTTCGACCTGGCGAGCCCGCGGATGCTGCGGGCCTGTCTGCTGCCGGACGACGGCGGCGGGGTGCTGTTGCTGCAGCTGCACCACATCGCGGTCGACGGCTGGTCGCTGAACGTGCTGTTCCGCGAGCTGTCGGAGGGCTGTGCGGCGCCCGCTCCGGAAGACGGGGTGCCGGTCGAGCCGCCCGCCGCCGGGTTCACACCGCTGGACCACGCGCACTGGCAGGCCGCGTGGCACGCCCGCCCCACCTACCGCACCCGGCGCGCCGAACTGGCCGCGCACTACGGGCGGTCTGCGGAGTCCGGGGAGCCGCTGCTGCCCGCGCGGGCGCTGCCGTGCCCCGAGGCGCGGCTGTTGCACACCCGGCTCGACACGGTGCGCCGCACCCACGTCGACCGGCTCTGCGCGGAGCTGGGCCTGACCCGTTTCCAGGTGCTGCTGGGCGTCTTCGCGTGGGGCCTGTACGCGGTGACCGGCCGCACCCGGCCGCGGATCGCCGCGCCCGTCGCGGGCCGCCCGGTGCCCGAATTCGCCGACGGCGTCGGCATGTTCGCCAACACCGTGCTGCTGCCGCTGGCCGTCGCGCCCGGCGAGGGGCTGCGGGCGCAGCTGCTGCGCTGGGGCGCGCAGGTGCGGGAGGTCCTGGACCGGCAGGACGTGGCGTTCTCCGACGTCCTGGAGGACCGTGCGGAGCGGGGCATGGACGACGGGGCGCCGTTCGACGTCCTCTTCGTCCAGGAGAACACCGACTTCGCGGCGCTGCGGCTGCCGGGCTGCACCGCCCGTCCGCTGTGGTGGCCGCCGTCCGAGGCGAAGTGCCCGCTGACGCTGTCCGTGGTCGCGTACGCGGACGGCCTGGAGTGCGTGTGGGAGTACGCGGCCGACCACTTCGGGGCGGACGAGATCGCGGCGCTGGACGGGTTGTTCCGGCGGGGCGTGGACCTGCTCGCCGCCGGCGGTGCGGACACGGCCGACGAGTTGGCCGCCCCCTACCGCGCCGCGCTGCCCGACCACGGCCGCGGCCCGGCCTCCCGTCCGGCGTACCCGACGGTGGCCGAGGGCTTCGCCCGGCAGGTCGCGCGCACCCCGCACGCCCCGGCCGTGGACGACGGGGCGGGGACGGTGGACTACGCCACGCTGGACCGGTACGCGGCGGTACTGGCGGCGCGGTTGCGGGCCGCCTTCCCGGTGGCGGACGGGGCCACGGCCCGGGTCGCGCTGTATCTGGAGCCGTCGCTGACGCACGTGGTGGCGCTGCTGGCGCTCGCGCGGCTCAACCTCACGGCGGTGCCGCTCGATCCGTCGTACCCGCCGGCGGTGCTGAGGCAGGTGCTGGAGCAGGCGGAGCCGCTGTGCGTGGTGGTGCCGCCGGAGGGTGCGCGGGGTCTGGACGCGGTCGATCCGGAGGGCCGCACCGTGCGGTACCCGGTCGCACTGTCCGCGGACGCGCCCGCGGAGCCGTTCGTGCCGCACGCAGGGGCCCGGCCGCTCTACGCGCTGTTCACCTCCGGCTCCAGCGGTACCCCCAAGGGCGTGGAGGTCTCCGACCGGACCCTGTGCAACCTGCTGACCTGGCAGGCCGCCGACGGCGGGCTCGGGGCGCCCGCGGCGACCCAGCAGTTCTCGATGCTCTCCTTCGACGTGTCGTTCCAGGAGGTCTTCGGGACGCTGTGCGGCGGTGGCACGCTGCACCTGATCGGCCCCGGACTGCGGCAGGACCCGCCCGCGCTGCTCGCGCAGTTGGAGTCGTCCGGCGCGCAGCGGATCCACCTGCCCTACGTCGCGCTGCAACTGCTCGCCGAGCACGCCGTCCTCCTGGGCCGCTACCCCGCGAAGCTGCGCGAGGTGGTGACCGCCGGCGAACCGTTGGTGTGCACCGACGCGATCCGTCGCTGGTTCGCGGGGCTGCCCGGCACCCGGCTGTTCAACCACTACGGGCCGACCGAGACGCACGTGGTCGCCGCGCTCTGCCTCGACGGGGACCCGGCACTGTGGCCCGAACGCCCGGCCATCGGGCGGCCGGTGGCCGGCGCGGTGCTGCGGGTGGTCGACCAGGACGGGCGGCCGGTGCCGCCCGGCTGCCCCGGCGAACTCCTCATCGGCGGCACCATGGCCGCCCGCTGCTACCTCGGCGCGGGCGACGGGGGCGCCGGGAACCCGCTCAACACCGAACGGTTCACCGAGCTGCCGGGCTCGGGCCTGTGCTACCGCAGCGGCGACCGGGCCCGGTTCGACCGGGACGGGCTGCTGCACTACCTGGGCCGCGACGACGCGCAGATCAAGCTGAGCGGGCACCGGTTGGAGCTGGGCCAGGTCGAGGCGGCGCTGCTGCGCCACCCGGAGATCACCAATGCCGTGGTGGTGCCCGACGGCGACGCCCTGGTCGCCTGCTTCGAGTGCCGCGCCGACGCCCCCGCCGCCGACGGCCTCGCCGCCCATCTGGCGACGCTGCTGCCCGCGTACGTCCGCATCGCCCGCTTCCGTAGGCTGGCGACGCTGCCGCGCACCCCCAGCGGCAAGTTGGACCGGGCGGCCGCGCTGCGCGCCCCGGGCGACGACATCGCCGGCGGGGCGACGGACGCCCCCGCCCTGTCACCGCGTGAGCGCCAACTGGCCGCGCTGTTCGAGGCGGTGACCGGCACGGCCATCGCCCCCGACCGGAGCTTCTTCGAGGCGGGCGCCTCCAGCCTGACCCTGATGCGCTACCACCTGCGCTGCGCCAAGGAGTTGGGGACCCGCTTCACCGTCGCCGACCTCTTCGAACACGTCACGGTGCGGACGCTGGCCCGCTTCCTGGACGTGACGGCGGGAGAAGCGGAGGCCGAGGACACCGCGACGCCTCGGTCGGAACCCGCCCGCACGCCCGCGTCCGTACCGTCGCCCGCCGCCGACGCCTCGGACACCCCTCCTGCGGGCGAGCCGATCGCCGTCATCGGCATGGCCGTTCGACTGCCCGGTGCGGTGGATCTGGCGGCCTTCTGGGAGCTGGTGCGTACCGGCGCCCGCGGCATCGAGCACTTCGACGCCGCCGACGGGCTGGTCGGGGCGCGCAGCCAGATGGCCGGGCTGCTCGACTTCGACCCGGACCACTTCGGGATCAGCCGGGCCGAGGCCCGGCTGATGGACCCGCAGCAGCGCCATCTGCTGATGTGCGCGGCGCAGGCCCTGGCGCACGCCGGCATCGCCGACCCCTCGTCCGGTCCCTCCTCCGGTCCCCGCACCGGTCTGATCGCGGGGGCGGGCGAGAGCACCTACTTCCAGTCGATGCTGCGGGAGGCGGACCCCTCCGCGCTGCCGGACGGCTTCCGGCTGGCGCTCCACCACGAGAAGGACTTCCTCGCCACCAAGGCCGCCTACCACCTGGGGCTGACCGGTCCGGCCTTCACCGCCCAGGCGGCGTGCGCCAGTTCACTGGTGGCCGTGCACCTGGCGGCGGGGCTGCTGCGGCAGGGCGACGCGGACGTGATGCTGGCCGGCGGGGTGCTCGTCGATCCGACGCTGAGCGGCGGCTACCGCTACCAGCCACAGCACATCTTCTCCGCCGACGGCCACTGTCGCCCCTTCAGCGACGATGCCAACGGCACCGTCGGCGCCAGCGGTGTCGGCGTGGTCGTGCTCAAGCCGCTGCGCCACGCCCGGCGCGACGGCGACACCGTCTACGCGGTACTGACCGGCTCCGCCGTGAACAACGACGGCTCGGAGAAGCTGGGTTACAGCGCACCGTCGCTGGCCGGGCAGCGTGAGGTGATCCGGGCGGCCCTGCGGCGCAGCGGCCGGACCGGCACCGACCTGTGTTACGTCGAGGCGCACGGCACCGGCACCCGGCTCGGCGACCCGGTCGAGATCGCGGCGCTGCGCCAGGCGTTCGGCGTCGCCGAGCCCGACCGCTGCGCGCTGACGTCGGTCAAGAGCCAGTTGGGGCACCTGGGTGCGGCGGCCGGCGTGGTGGGGCTGATCCGGGCGGTGCTCAGCGTCCACCACGGCGTGATCCCGCCGCACGCCGACTTCCGCGCCCTCAACCCGCACATCGACCCCGACCCCACCCCGTTCCACTTCCCGACCACCGCGTCCCCCTGGCCGGACGGGCGTCCCCGGGTCGCCGCGGTCAGCAGCTTCGGTATCGGCGGGACCAACGCCCATGTGGTGCTGGAGGGTTCGCCGGACGCCGGGCCGGAGCCCGTCGAGCCCCACGGCCCGCTGTTCCTCTCCGCCTCCAGCGCGGCGGCGCTGCGCACCGACGCCGAGCGGATCGCCGACTATCTGGCGGCCCACCCGCAGGCGTACGGGGCGGTGCTGCGACACCTGCGGTCCGGGCGCCCGGCACGCCGCTGGCGGGCGGCCGCCGTCTGCCCCGACGCGGCATCCGCGGTGCGATGGCTGCGCAGTGTGGCACCCACCCGGCCGGTCACGGTGGCCGCCGACTCCCCGGCGCAGACCCCGGACGAGGCCGTCGCCGGCTGGCTCGTCGGAGCGGCCCCCGCCCCCAACACCGGCCCGGCGCCGGCTCCCTGGGACTTCCCGCCGCCCGCCTTCGACCTGGCGGAGTACGACTTCCCGCGCGCCCGCGCCGACACCCCGCCCCCCGCCCCCGACGAGGGCCCACGACGGCTCGACGAGGCGGACTGGCTGAGTCAGCCGCACTGGGTGCGGTGGTGCCGGGCCGGTTCCGGCGGCCGGGTGCGGGCGGCCCGCCGGCTGGTGCTGGTCACGGACGGCCCGGTGCCGGCCGCCGCGCTGCGGGAGTTCGCGGACGCGTTCGCCCGGGTCGTCCGGGTCACCACCGGGGCCGTCTTCGCCGACCGCGGAGACGACGTCTTCGAGGTCGATCCGGCGGACGTGGCCTCCTGGCGGCAACTGCTCGACGCCCTCGGCCCGGACGAGACCATCAGGCTCGACAGCACCGACTGGCTGCACGCGCTGCCGCTCGGCGTCACCGGACCGGTCGGCCGGGCCGCCCTGGAGCGCGCCGAGCGGGCCTGCCTGGACTCCCCCGCGGCGCTGGTCCAGGCACTGGCGGACGTCCCGTCCGGGTTCCGGCCCCGCCTGTGGTGGCTGTCGTACGGGGCGCAGCCCGTCGAAGGCGGCGTCGAACGGCCGGAGTTGGGGCTGCTGGCCGGCGTCGCCACCGTCGCCGGTCAGGAGGGCGCGGCCGACGGACGGTGGCTGGACCTGCCCGGCAGCGACCCGGCCGACTGGGCCGGTCCGCTGCCCGCGCTGCTCACCGCCGGGCCGCCGCGCGCGCGGGTGCCGGAGCGGTTGGCGCTGCGGCACGGCCACTGGTGGCACCCGGTCGTCGCGCCCCTGCCCGCCGCCGCGGGTCCCGCGCCGCAACTGCCCGCCGACGGCGACCACGTGGTGCTCGGCGGCACCGGTGGCATCGGCACCCATCTCGCGGCCTGGCTGCTGGAGCGGACCGGCGGCCGGGTGCTGCTGCTGTCCCGCCGACCGCACCTGCCACCGGCGCTCGCGCCCTGGGCCGACCGCGTCGAGCTGATCGAGGGGGACCTCGCCGACGCCGACGGGTGCGATGACCTGCTGGCCCAACTCGGCGCCCGTACCGCGCGCCTGGCCACCGTGACGCACGCGGCCGGCGTGCCGACGGGCGGGCTCCTTGTCCGGCGCCCCGCCGCCGCGCGCGACCAGCGGGCGAAGCTGCACGGCGCGCTGCTCATGGAACGGCTGATCGCGCGGTACTCCCCCGCGCTCGCCGTGTACTGCTCGTCGATGTCGGCCCGGCTCGGTGGGATCGGGCAGTACGACTACGCCGCGGCCGCCGGCCTGTTGGACGGCTTCGCCCACTACCGGCCGGACGACGGCACGACCGCGCGGCTCGCCCTCGACTGGGACGTGTGGCGCGAGGTCGGGATGGCGCTCCGCGTCCCGGCGAGTGACGCCCGGCACCGCGCCCACCTCGCGGTGGGCCTGACGACCGAGGAAGGGCAGCGGGTCTTCGGCCGCGCCGTCGCCCTCCAACTGCCCCAACTCCTGGTGTCCACCACGGACATCGAGCAGTCCCGCGCCTTCTACGCCGGACCCGTGCCGCCCCCGAACGCCCGGGACACCGCCACACCGGCACCGCCCCCTTCAACACCCCCGGTCACCCAAGCCCCCCAACCAACCACCAGCCCCACCACCCCGGCCGCACTCCTCACCGACTGGCTGCGCGACTGGCTGGACGCCGACCCCCTCGACCCCGACGCTCCGCTGTACGACCTGGGCGCCGACTCGCTCACCCTGCTGGACCTGATCAGCGTGGTCAAACAGCACTACGGCGTCGAGGTCGACCTGGCGTTCTTCGGCCCCCGGGTCAGTCTCAACGACCTGTTGGCCCACCTCGCGGCGGACCGGGCCGAGGGCGCACCCGCCGACGCGGTGCCGCTCGACGTCTGGCAGGAGGGCACCGGGCGGGAGGTGGTGTGCCTGGTGCACCCGGTCGGCGGCGACATCCAGGCGTACCGGTCGTTGGTCTCCGCGCTCGACGCGCGGGCGACGGTCTGCCTGATCGCGGACCCCGCCCTGCGCGACCCGTCCGCGGCCGCGCCGACACTGGCCGAACGCGCCCGTCGCTACCACGAGGCGCTCGACCGCCGGTTCGGCGACGGCGCCTGGAACCTGCACCTGACGGGTTGGTCCTTCGGCGCCTGGACGGTGGTCGGCATGGCCGCGCACGCCGAGGCGGCGGGCCGTCCGGTGCGCGGCGTCCATCTGCTCGACCCCCCGCCACCGGACTCCGGTCCGCACTTCCAGGGCTACGACGACCAGCAGTTGGAGCGGGTCTTCGCCCACGAACTGAGCTCGGCGCGCGGCGCGTTCACGGGCGGGGCGCAGGCGTACGCGCGGCGGCTGGCCCAGTGTTGCCGGGCGAACCTGGCGAGCATGGTGGACCACCGGTTGCCGCGCCTGACGGCCACCCCCGCCCGGGTGTGGCTGGCGCAGCACCCGACGCCGGGTCTGCCCGCCCCGCTCTCGGCCGCCGACCACCAGGCGCTGTGGCGCGCCCACCTCGCCCTGCCCGCTGACTGGCGGCAACTCCCCACCGACCACTACGGCATCGTCCGACCACCACAGGTGCACGCCGTCGCCGCGGCGCTCAACGCGGCGCTCGACGCCGCCCCCGCACGCCCCTGACCGACGTCCTCCCCCACTCACCGAAGACCGAAGGAAGTCAGCACATGGAGCAGTACGAACTCGACGCCCTCAAGCGCCTCACCGGCCGGCCCGCAAGGGACTACCGGACGATCGGGGTGGACCCGCTCACCCCGGTCATCGGCGCCGAGGTCTCCGGCGTCGACCTGGCCGGGGAGCTGCCGGCAGAGCAACTCGCCGAGCTCAAAACCGCGTTCCTCGACCACCATGTGCTGGTCCTGCGCGACCAGGACATCTCCCCCGAGGACCACAAACGCTTCGCGGCGCACTTCGGCGAGCTGCGGCCGGTGAACCCGCCGCCGGTCGACGGCGACCCGTACGTCCTGGAGATCGTCACCACCCCCGAGTCGGGGAACGTGGCGGGCAACGGCTGGCACGCGGACGGCACCGCCGACGCCGAGCCCTCGTTGGGGTCGATGCTGCACATCCTGCGCATCCCCGAGGGCGGCAGCGGCGGCGACACCCTGTTCGCCAACATGCACCTGGCCTACGAGCTGCTCTCCCCGACGCTGCGCGAACTCCTCGACGGGCTGACCGCAATCCACGACGGCCTGCTGGCCTTCCGGGGCTACACCGTGCCCGAGGGCTACGAGGTGCCCAAGAACGAGCACCCGTTGGTGGTGCGCCACCCGGAGACCGACCGCAAGCTGCTCTACGTCAACCCGGCCTACACCGACCGCATTCCGCAGCTTTCCGAGAGGGAGAGCCGGACCCTGCTCGACATGCTCTTCCGCATGACGGCGGAGCGCTCGCTGCTGCACTGCCGGGTCCGCTGGGCCCCCAACACCCTGGTGTTCTGGGACAACCGCTGCGTCCAGCACCACGCGACGTACGACTACCACCCGCTCACCCGCTACGGCCGGCGCGTGGCACTCAACGGCGGCCCGTTGAAGGGCTGATGGAGACGCGGGGCGCGGAGCCGTTTCGGGGGCGCCGCGCCCCGGGCCGCGGCGCAGGAGTATTTTCCGCGTTACGGCACGGAGCCGTAGGGGTCGCCGGCGAACGAGGCAGGGCACCATGGAGCCAATGCCGTCGACCGTGTCGTCACGCTCGATCGACCCCCGCCCGGAAGGAAGAGTGAAGACATTGTCCCATCCCGAAATACGCCGGTACCTGGCTTCCGTCCGGCGAGCCACCTCGGCCCTGCCTGCCGGCCGTCGCAAGGAGCTGATCGACGACCTGACCGAGCACATCCAGGTCGCCTCGGCCGAACGTCCCGGCGAACTGGCCGCGATCCTGGCCGAGTTGGGCGACCCTGACGAGATCGCCTCGACGGCCCTGCGCAGGTACGGGACGGCAACAGGCCGCCGCGGGGCGCGCAACCCGCAGCTCATCGTGACGCTCCTCGCCCTCGGATCGATACTGGGCGCGCTCAGGCAGGTCCCGCACCTGGGCCAGTTGGCCCTCGTCGCGATGGTCGCCGGCGTGGTGGCGCTGTGCCTGTCGCCGTGGTGGACGGCCCAACAGAAGTGGATCGCCGTCGCCTGGTTGGTGCTGCCGAACTGGGTCCTTGCCGCTCTGCACGGCACGGTGGCCGGTTTCGGTCACGGAGCCGAGATCGCCAACACCCTTGTGGCAGTGGCGATCCGCGCGGCCGCTCTCGTATGGCTATGGCGCCGTCGGGTGGCCCCCGAGCCCGGGCGGAGCCGGCTCCGCCTCCCGCGCTGGGCACTGGTCCTGTGCTGGTCGGCGACCGGACTCGTCGTCGCCCTCGAAGTGGTCGTCTGGCTCGGCACGTTCACGCTCTCCGGCCACCTCCACGAGGTCAAGGGCTCGACGTTCTCTCCTTGACGTCTCCGCCCAGAGGCGACTCGGGGGCGCCGGGAACCGTTCCCCGGCCCTGGTGAAGCTGCCGGGGAACCCTGCTCCCCACGAGTCGGGCTCTGCCCCGACCCGAGTCCGGCGAGGTCGCCTCAGTCCTTCACCTCGCTGGTGGCCATCGCCGAGACGGTGAGGTCCTCGGCTTCCGGAAGCGCTTCCACGTCGACGCCTCGCACCTGGGACAACTCGTGTTTGAGTGCGGCGAGTTCGGCGCCGCCGGCCATGTGGTTGGTGAGCTCGTCCAGACTGACGTCGTCCCGGGAGGCGTTCAGTTCGATGGTGCCCAGGCGCAGGACGCTGAAGTGGTCGCCGACCATGTAGGCGTGGTGCGGGTTGTGGGTGATGAAGATGACGCCGAGGCCGCGGTCGCGGGCGGCGGCGATGTATTTCAGCACCACGCCGGACTGCTTGACGCCGAGGGCGGCGGTGGGCTCGTCCAGGATCAGCACCCGGGCGCCGAAGTACACGGCGCGGGCGATGGCCACGCACTGGCGCTGGCCGCCCGACAGGGTGCCGATGGGCTGTTCCAGGTCGTCGAGGATGATGCCCATGTGGCGCAGTTCCTCGTCGGCGGTCTTCTTCATCGTCTCGATGTCGAGCCGGCGCAGGGGCCAGGGGCCCTTGGTGATCTCGGAGCCGAGGAAGAAGTTGCGCCAGACCGGCATCAGGGGGACGGTCGCCAGGTCCTGGTAGACGGTCGCGATGCCCCTGTCCAGGGCCTCGCGCGGCGTGGAGAAGCGCACTGGCCGCCCGTCGACGGTGAACTCGCCCTCGGTGTGCTGGTGCAGGCCGGAGATGATTTTGATCAGGGTGGACTTCCCGGCGCCGTTGTCGCCCAGGACGCAGGTGACCTGGTTGGGGAACACCGTGAGACTCACGCCGTGCAGAGCGCGGATGTTGCCGTAGGACTTGCCTGCGTTGCGGAGCTCGACGACCGCCCCGTCCTTCTTGGGGGCGGCGCCGGTGGGCGCGGTGAGGTGGGTGGCGGTGTTGTTGCTGGATGTCATGAGGGTCACCTCCTGGTCGCCGACTGGCGGACCCACAGATTGATGAGCACGGCGCCGAGCAGCATGACCCCGAGGAACGCCTTGAACCAGTCGGGGTTCCAGCCGGCGAACACGATGCCCTGGTTGACCATGCCGAACATGAAGGCGCCGAAGACGGGGCCGATCGCGCTGCCGGCGCCACCGGTCAGCAGGCAGCCGCCGATGACCGCGGCCGCGATGTAGATCAGCTCCTGGCCGACGCCCTCGCCGGACTGCACGGTGTTGAAGGTGAAGAGCTGGTGCATGCCCACGAACCAGGCGCCCAGGCCGACCAGCATGAACAGCGAGATCTTGGTGAACGTGACGGGCACGCCGACGGCTCGCGCGGAGTCCTTGTTGCCGCCGACCGCGAAGATCCAGTTGCCGTACTTGGTGCGCAGCAGGACCCAGGTGGCGAGGGCGGCGAAGGCCAGCCAGTAGAAGACGGTGATCTTCACTTCGATGCCGCCGACGTTGAAGGACGACGCGAAGATCTTCCTTGCCTGGTCGAAGCCGTCCATGCGGCTGATGTCGTCGGTCGCCACGTTGGTGGTGACCAGCTTGGTCACCGCGAGGTTGACGCCCTGAAGGATCAGGAAGCTGCCCAGGGTGACCAGGAAGCTGGGCAGCCCGGTCTTCATCACCATCCAGCCGTTGAAGAACCCGACCGCCAGCGACACCAGCAGCGCGACGATCACGCCCATCCACACGTTCATGGTGAGCTGGTAACTGAGCATGCTCGCGGTGAGCGCGGAGGTGACGACCGCGACACCGGACGACAGGTCGAACTCGCCGCCGATCATCAACAGGGCCACGGGCAGCGCCATGATCCCGATGGTCGACGACTGGTACAGGACCGTCGCCATGGAGCTGCCGTCGCGCAGCGGCGGGGCGGCGATCAGGAAGAAGACGTAGACGGCGACGGCGCCGAGGAAGACACCCACGTCGGGGCGGGCCAACAGGCGGAATACCAGGGGCCGTTCGGCGGTACGCCCGTCGGTCTGCTGCGGGCCCGGGGCCGGCGGTGTGGTCACCGCCGGCTCGGCGTGCTGGGTCATGCTCATCATCGGGTGCCGTTCGCGGCGAAGCCGGCGACCTTCTCGACGTTGCTCTTGTCGACGAAGGCCGGACCGGTCAGCACCGGCTGCTCGCCGCCGCCGCTGTGGTTGCCGTTGTTCTTGTAGAGCGACAGGGCGTCGACCGCGAGGTAGCCCTGGAGGTAGGGCTGCTGGTCCACCGCGAAGGAGATGGTGCCCTTGCTGATGGCGTCGGTGAGTTGCTTGTTGAGGTCGAAGGTGGCGACCTTGGCCTTGCTGCCGGCGTCGGACGCGGACTGCACGGCGGTCAGCGCGATCGGGGCACCGAGTGTGACCACCTGGTCTATCGCGGAGTCCTGCTTGAGTTTGGCGGTGATCGTCGCCTTCACCGAGGGCATGTCGGTGCCGTTGACGTAGAGCGTCTGCAGCTTGCCGGAGAAGGTCTTCTTCACGCCATCGCAGCGCTGGGTGAGGGGGACGTTGCCCTGCTCGTGGATGACACAGACGGCGTTCTTGGTTCCGGTCTTGTTGAGCCTGTTGCCCAACGCCTCGCCGGCCACGCTCTCGTCCTGGCCGAAGAACGACAGCAGTCCGAACTCCTTCCAGTTGCTCAGGCCGGCGTTGAGGCCGGTGACGGGTATGCCCGCCCGGTCGGCCTTGGCGACGACCGACTTGAGGGCGTCCGGCTTGGCGAGGGTGACGGCGATGCCGTCGACCTTCTGGTCGATCGCGTTCTGCACGAGGTTCGCCTGGTTGCCCGCGTTGGGGTCGGCGGAGTAGATCAGCTTGACGTTGTTCTTGGCCGCGGCGGCCTCGGCGCCCTTGCGGACGATGTCCCAGAAGGTGTCACCGGGGGCCTGGTGCGAGACCAGTGCGACCGTCATGCGGGGAGTGGTGGCTTTGCCCGCGGAGGCGTTGGCCTCGCCCTCCTCGGACTTCTTTCCCCCGGAACTGCTGGAGCAGCCGGCGAGGGTCAGGGCTGCCGCAGACGTGAGGGCCATCAGGGGGACCACTCTGCGGGAGCGTGCGTAACTAGAACGTTGCATGTCCTGAACCTCACTGCGCGACGGGGGAGGGAAGGGGAAACAGGGCTGCAAGAATCCGGAGACCGACCTCTGTTGCCCGGATTTGAGCCAGTTGCCGTGAATGCGGCGGTTGGCTGGATCAAACCCTCGCTCGCACCTGATGTCAATGCTTTGTTAGGACATCATTTCATTTGGCGCCCCTAGTCGATCATTTCGGAACGAGGTCCGGCGTCTCCACAAGCAAATGAGGCCGCAGGCCAGTTGGCGCAGGCCGAGACGGAGGATGCCGGCAGCGCGGGGCGTTAAGCTCCCGCCTCATGGTCTTGCTGAGCGACCCTCGGGTGCGCAACGTTCCGGTGCTGGAGTGCGGCGAACCTCTGGTAGAGATCGCCGGCGATTCGGGCATCACGCTGGACCCGAGGGAACGGGACGCGGCCGGGGAGTACGGGCGGGTCCGGGCCGGAGTGCTCGAACGCCTCCGCTCGGCGTCCGAGCGGCTCCCCGCGGGCGTCCGCTTCCTTGCCGTCGAGGGCCATCGCAGCCTGGCGGAACAGGCGCGTCGGTTCACACGCTACGAGGATCGCCTGCGCCTCTCGGGCATCACGGATCCGGCCGAACGTCGGCGCCGAACCAGTGCGTTCGTCTCCCCGGTCGAGGTGGCCCCGCACTGCGCCGGCGCCGCCGTCGACCTGACGCTCATCGCCGCGGACGGCGTCGAGCTGGACATGGGCGGACCGGTGAACGGTCATCGCACGGGCGACGAGCGAGCGTGCCCACTCGACGCCCCCGGTTTGTCGGAGGCCGCACGGAACAATCGCGGCCTCCTGGCCCGGTGCCTGAGGGCGGAGGGCTTCGTGAACTACCCCAGCGAGTGGTGGCATTGGTCGTACGGCGACCGCTATTGGGCACTCCTGAGTGGCGTCCGCGCCGCCCGCTACGGACCGATCTGACCCGTCGACCGACACGGCCATGGGCACGGCGGGGCTCCGCCCACCAACCACCAGCGACTTTCGGACATGCCGTTGCATCGGCGATCTCCCGCGCGCGACGCCCGCCTACAGTTCCCCGCATGGCTCTCGCAGACGGCGTTCCGCGGCTGTTTCGGAACGGCACACCGCGGAAAGGCTCGCTGCGGAACAACCCACCACCGCGGTGGGCAACGCCGATTGGCGCTCCGCTCGACCCTCCGTGGCGTGTTGGGCGAGAGGAGCCGGAGAGGCGGGGGTGGCGGACCGTGTGTCGTATCGCCGCGGCTGGTCGTCGGCCGGTGGGTTGTTGCCCTCCAGGTCCTGACCTGCGTCGTCCGGTGCGGGCCGAGGCCGTGCGGAGCTGCCGGTGACGGCGCCCGCGACGCCGGAGCCGGCACCCGACGGACCGGAGTTGGCGCCAGCGGGACCGGAGTTGGCATCCCCACGGCCGGGCACCTCGGTGCTCGTTGCCGGTGCCTACTCCCTGGATCTGGTGTTCCGCGAGTTGGCCGGGCCGGTGGCGTTCGGCTCCGAGGTGTGGGCCGGCGGGCTGGGCATGGTGCCGGGCGGGGCCTTCACGCTCGCGATGGGGCTGCGACGGCTGCGCCATGACGTGGTGTGGGCGGCCGACTTCGGCTCCGATGTGTTCAGTCGGGAGGTCCTCGCCGCGGCCCGCGCCGAGGACCTGGACGAGCGGGCCTTTCGGCACCACGTACGACCGTTGCGGAATGTCACGGTCGCGCTGTCCGGGGCCGAGGACCGGGCGATGATCGCGTACGAAGACCCCGTCGCCGTACGCCCGTTGGCGGAGCTGATCGCCACCTACCGGCCCGCCGTCGTGATGTTGCCGTACCTCCAGTACGGTCCGGAGGTCTCGGCCGCGCTCGATGTGGCCGCCCAGCACGGTGCCCGCGTGTTCATGGACTGCCAGGACTATCCCGGCGACGTCGGGATGCCCGACGTCGCCAAGGCGCTCTCGCAGGTGCAGGTGTTCGCGCCCAACGAGGCCGAGGCGCTGCGGATCACCGGGACGGACAGTGCGGCGGAGGCGCTGGAGATCCTGGCGGATCTGGTGCCGGTGGCGGTCATCAAGCGGGGCGGTGCGGGGGCGATCGCCGCCGAGGCGGGTCGTCGGACCGCCCAGGCGGCGCCCGCCGTGCCGGTGGTGGACACCACGGGGGCCGGTGACTGTTTCAACGTGGGTTTCCTGCACCAGCGCCTGGCGGGCGGTTCGCTCGACGAGTGTCTGGCCGCGGGCGTGGCCTGCGGCACGGCCGCGGTGACCGGCCCCGGGTCCGGCGCCGCGCCGGACACCGCCGGGCTGCGTGCCTGGCTCGCACGCCTCCCGGCATGAGCCGGCAGCACACCAGACAGCTCGATGGCCAGTCAGCGGCGCGAAGGAGCGGGATGTCCGAACAGGCGTGGGACGACGCGGTGGTGGCCCGACCCCCGGATCAGGACGTCCGGGTCCTGGTGGCCGATCTGGACGGCACGTTGCTCGGCGGCGACGAGGGCGCGCGGCGACGGCTGCGCCAGGCGCTGGACCGGCACCCGGACATCACCGTGGTCTTCGCCACCGGTCGCGGACTGCCCTCGATCCGGGCACGGCTGGCCCGTGATCCACTGCTGCCCGTCCCCCGCTGGATCGTCGCGGACGTCGGCGCCAGCGTCATCGACGCCTCGGGGATGACTCATCTCGACGCGCTGGAGGGGGAGTTACGCGCCGGTTGGCCCGGGTCGGAGCCGATCCGGGCGGCCTTGGACCGCTTCCCCCAACTCGTCTACCAGGAGGGCGTGGCGCAGGACGGCCGCTGCTCCTTCTTCCTCTCCCCCGAGCACCTGTCCCCCGAGATCACCGCGGCGGTGCGGCAACTCGGCTGTTCCTGGACCTATTCCGACGCCCGCTTCTTCGACGTCCTGCCCCCGCACGCCGGCAAGGGCCAGGCGGTGCAGCGACTGGCCGACAAGTTGCAGTGGCCGCGGGGCGGTGTACTCGTGGCCGGCGACTCGCTCAACGACCTCTCGCTCTTCCGACTCGGCAGCCACGGCGTGATCATGGGCAACGCCGAACCCGCGCTCCCCGCGCAGGTCCCCGACAGCCCGTTGGTCCACCGCCCGCCGCTGGACGGCGCCGCCGCGATCCTGGACGCCCTGGAACGCCTCGGCTGGGTGCGGCGCACCGCACCGGTCGTCATCGGCTATCACCGTCCGCCGGTGCGCTGGTCGCAGGGACGTTGGCGCCTCCCTGCAAGTCCGAACGGGATACTGCCGACGATGACGTCCGTCCTGGGCGACGGCGCCCGGGAGTTGGACGCGGTATGGGCCGCCGCCCTGGTGGACGAGGAACCCAACACTGCGCGCCCTCCCGTCCCGGCCGCCCCGTCCCTCCCGCTCGCGCTGCTGGGCATGACACCCGAGCGCTGGTCGGGCTACTTCCACGGCGCCTGCAAGGAGACGCTCTGGCCTGCGCTGATGTCCCAACCACAGCTCATCCGGCGCTGCCCGTCGCACTGGTCGGACTACGAGGCCGTGAACGCGGCGTTCGCCAGGCACATCGGCGGGCACGCCGCACGCGGCGCCACGGTCTGGCTGCACGACTACAACCTCTGGCTCGTCCCGGGCATCCTCAAGTCCCAACGGCCGGACCTGACCATCGGCCTGTTCCACCACACCCCCTTCCCCACCCCGGACGTCTTCCGACAGCTTCCGGACGCCGAGCAACTGTGCCGCTCTCTCGCCCGGCTCGACTGGGCGGGCTTCCACACCGCGGCCTTCGCCCACAACTTCCGCCGGCTGCTGGCCGGTACGGGCCGGGTTCCGCGTACCGGCGTCCATCCTCTGGGCATCGACCACGAGGCCGTCTCCACACTGGCCCGGGCGAGGGCCGAAGCCCGCGCGGCGCACTCGCCCACCGGCGACGCGTCCCCGCTCGTCCTGTCCGTGGAGCGGCTGGACTACGCCAAGGCCCCCGTCCACAAGGTCCGCGCCGTCGACGCCCTCCTGGAACGGGAGCCCCGACTGCGGCAGCGACTGCGCTTCCGCCTGGTGTGCCCGCCCGCCGAGCCGGGCATCCGCGCCTACGACGCCACCCGCGCCGAACTCGAAGCGACGATCACCGCCGTCAACGACCGCTGGTCCAGCGGCGGTTGGCGCCCCGTCGAATACCTGCCGCGCGCCCTCCCCTTCCCCGCCGTGGTCGATCAGTACCTCGAAGCCGATGTGTTCTGGGTGGCTTCCCTGGCCGACGGCATGAATCTGGCCGCCAAGGAGTATGTCACCGTTCGCTCCGCCACGGACCGCCCAGGCGTCCTCGTCCTCTCCCGCCACGCCGGCGCCGCCGAGCAACTCGCCCCCGCCGCCCTGCTCACCGACCCCAATTCATGCCAGGACCTGGTCGACACCCTGCATCGAGCACTGTCGCTCTCGCCCGCCGAACGCGCCGCCCACACCGCCGACTTGGCGGCTCTCCTCGACGGCCGGTCACCCACTGACTGGGCCCGCGGCATCCTCGGGGACATCCGCGGCGGCCAGGCGACATCGACCGCGTTGTAGGGTTCCCTCATGTCTGCGTCGGGGGTGGGTTTTCTTGTCTGGTTCGGGCTCGGTTGGTGGTTGTTGGGCACCAGTGCGTTCGACGGGGCCGCGCGGCCGATCCTCGTCGTGATGGGTGGTGCGGCGGCGCTGGGGCTGCGGTTCACGGCTCGGCGCTTCCTGCCGAGACAGGAGGCCGGCTCCCTCCCGCCGGACCGGCGGCGGCGGTTCCGGCTGGTCAACGTGGTGCAGTGGGCGCTGATCGCCGCCGTGGTCGTGGGGTGCGTGAGCGCGGGGGTTCCGGTGCTCGTGCCGCCGCTGGTCGCGGTCGTCGTGGGCCTGCATTTCCTGCCGTTGGTGACGGTCTTCGGGCAGCCGCGCTTCCGGGTGCCCGCCGCCCTGCTGGTCGCGGCCGGGGCGGTCGGCGGAGCCGTCTGGCTCGCCGGCGGCCCGGATGCGGCGGTGCGCCTGGTGGTGGGACTGCTCAGCGCGCTGTCGCTGTGGGGCGTGGCGACCTGGGCGGCCGCCGGCGCGGCCACTGCCGCCGGACGAGCGGCGAGCGGCCCTCCGCCCGACAAGTAAGCGGCGACCAGCGGTGGTTGATGGCCGGCCTCGCTAGGGCGCTTCTGACGGATCTCCGCGGCGTCGCGGCGTCTGGCACGCACTCCCCCACGCCTTAAGGGCGCGGGGGGACCCCCTGCGGCGTTGC